>CAYRHK010000298.1:0-3121 GCA_964423825.1 uncultured Terricaulis sp.
GGGCCCGAACACCGGGGGTATGGGCGCGTATTCACCGGCGCCGGTGTTCACCGATGTTGTACGCGATCAAACCATGGAACGCATCATCCTGCCGACCCTGGCGGGCATGAAGGCGGAAGGGCGACCGTTCGTCGGCGTATTGTTCGCTGGACTGATGATCAGCGCCGATGGGCCAAAGCTGATCGAGTTCAACGTGCGCTTCGGCGACCCCGAATGTCAGACCTTGATGCGCCGCTTGAAAAGCGATCTGACGCCGGTGCTGCTCGCGGCGGCGAAAGGCGGTCTCAAGGACGCGCCCGTGTTGACATGGGATGCGCGGCCCGCGGTGACGGTCGTATTTGCGGCGCAAGGCTACCCCGACGAGCCCCTGACCGGCTCCGTAATTCGCGGCGCCACCGATGCCGATGCCATTGAAGGCGTGAAGATCTTCCATGCTGGCACGAGACGCGATGAAGATGGCCTCTTGCGCGCCGCGGGCGGGCGGGTGCTGAACATAACCGCTGTCGGCGACACGCTCCGCCAAGCAGTGGAACGCGCATACGCTGGGGCGGCGACGATCGACTGGCCGGGCGGCTTCTATCGCCGCGACATCGCGTGGCGGGCGCTGGAATATTCAACGAAGGTCTAGGAGGACCTCCAATCCTCAACCCCTCCGCCCCCGCGCCTTGGGCCTCTAGATGACGGCTGAGGCCAAGCCAGCGCCTTGGCGGCCTCGACGGCTTCGTACTCCGTGCGCCACGACGCCTCCGCCAAAGCGCGTAGTCGTTCCGCTCTTGCGTCCGCCTCCTCAAGCGCGCCACGCCTCCAACCCCGATTGAACGCCGCCAGAAGGTGATCGGCGAGGCTCGTTACACCCCAGCCCACATCTCAGACTTCAGGTCAAAAATGTCGCGTGAGAGGCCGCCGAATCCCTGCGATGGCTTCCGCAGTCTGCCTTTGCGCGCGGGCGACCTGCAACAACCCTTGTTGAGTGGCTTGCCCCCAATTTTCGATGCTATCGCGTACCTGCGTCAGCCTCGCCTGAACAGGCGCAAGATTCTCGAGGATTGTATTATTCAGCCCAAGCAGCTCGTTCGTCACCGTTGAGCGCGAGCGTTCGATCTCGCGCGTCTGCCGCTCAATCGCGCGCGTCTGATCTTCTTGCCCTCTTTCCAGCGCGCGCGCACTCTTATGTGCGAGGTGGGCGTGATGGGACACCTCACTCCACGGATCGAAATCAATTAGTACGGTTTGTGCCGCCATCGCCTGATCACCAATGACTGCTTACCACATCCGCCAGATCGCGCTATTGGCAACAAGGTTGGGCCCTCTCAACCTAAACCGCCGAAGCGAGAGCGCATAAGGAGTCCCATGACCACCACTGCCCCCCAGGACGCGTTCTCCGGCGTTAAGCCCGTCGAAGAGCGGCACAAGCTCGATGAGGCCCAACTCGCAGGCTGGCTGGAAGCCCACGTCGAAGGGTTTGAAGGCCCGCTGCAAGTCTTCCAGTTCAAGGGCGGGCAGTCGAATCCGACCTATCAGCTGGTGACGCCGAAGCAGAAATACGTGCTGCGCAAGAAGCCCGGCGGCAAGCTGCTGCCCTCCGCCCACGCGGTCGACCGCGAGTTCCGCGTCATCAGCGCGCTCCACCCCACCGGCTTCCCGGTCGCGCGGCCCTATGCACTGTGCGAAGATGACACTGTCGTCGGCGCTATGTTCTACGTGATGGAGATGGTGGAGGGTCGCATCATCTGGGACGGTCTTATCCCAGATGTCAGCCCTGAACATCGCCGCGCCATCTACCAACACAAGATCGCGACGCTCGCGAAACTGCACACCACCGATCACGTCGCGATTGGACTTGGCGACTTCGGAAAGCCCGGCAACTATTTCGCGCGCCAGATCGACCGTTGGAGCAAACAGTACAAACTGAGCGAGACAGAAACCATCGACGAGATGAACCAGCTGATGGAGTGGCTGCCCGCCACCATTCCGCCCGGTGAGCGCACCTCGATCGTCCACGGCGACTACCGCCTGGACAACATGGTGTTGCACGCCAAAGAGCCGCGCGTCATCGCGGTGCTCGACTGGGAGCTCTCAACGCTCGGCGATCCCTTGGCGGACTTCACCTATTATCTGATGAGTTGGGTGTTGCCGCGCGACGCCCGCTCCTCCCTCGGCGGCCTTGACCTGGAGCCGCTCGGCATTCCCGGGCGCGACGAGGTGGTCGCGCTCTACTGCAAACACACCAGCCGCGACAGCATTCCAGCACTAGATTGGTACTTCGCCTACAATGCGTTTCGGCTCGCCTGCATCCTGCAGGGTATCGCGGGACGCGTCCGCGACGGCACCGCCGCAAGCGCACATGCGCTCGAAATGATCAAGCGCATCCGCCCCCTGGCTTCGGGAGCCTACAGCTTCGCGAAGGCGGCTGGCCTTTGATGCCGACATGCCCCAGCGGCACGCCCCGGAATGACGAGTGCAGTTGACGCCGACGCCTTAGCCCCCCCAAAAACCGACACCTTAAGGGGGATCGCTCATGCTTCGCCGCTCACTTGTCGCCGCTGGCGCGCTCGCAGCAGCGCTTACGCTCACCACATCAGGATTCGCGCAAGAGCAAGCGCCGCAAGTGGTTACCATCATCCATGCCGGGCGCTTGCTCGCCGATCCTTCGACGGGGCGCGTGGCGCTGGTACAGTCGATCCTCATCGGATCGGACGGGCGCATTCTGAGCATCGAGCCGGGATACGCAGAACGTCAAGGCGCGACCATAATCGATCAGCGCGACCGCTTCGTGTTGCCTGGCCTGATCGACAGCCACGTTCACCTGACCAGCGAACTCGGCGCCAACCAGTTGCTGGAAGAAGTTCAGCTGACCACGTCTGACAATGCGCTTCGCGGCGCTGAGAACGCGCGCAAAACCCTGATGGCGGGCTTTACGACAGTCGCCGACCTTGGCGCGGCCAACGACGCCATCTTCGCGCTGCGCCGCGCCATCCGCGAGAATCGCGTGCCAGGCCCCCGCATTATCGCGTCGGGCTCATCGGTGACGCCGGACGGCGGCCACGGCGACGCCAACGGCTTCGCACCCCATGTCGTCGATGTGCTGCGCTCGATCTCCGCCTGCTCCGGCGCCGACGAT
>CAYRHK010000299.1:0-3111 GCA_964423825.1 uncultured Terricaulis sp.
GTCGTCTATGGCGGCGTGCATCGCGGCTTCTCGCCGCCGCGCATCGAGGATGTTGTCTCAAACACGGGCGGCACGGTCGATCTTGACGCCGAGCGCAGCATCAACTGGGAGTTCGGCTTGCGCGGCACGGTCACGCCGGGGCTAGACATCGATCTCGCGCTCTTCCGCATGGACTTCGACAACCAGATCGTGCCGGCGTCCGTGGCCGGCGGCGTCGGCGCCACGCTGACCAGCGCGGGCGAAACCCGCCACACCGGCATCGAAGCCAGCGCGCGGCTTTCCCTGCGCGATATGGGCGTGCTGGCGAGCGACGACATCTATGTCCGCTCCGCGATCACGTATGTGGCCGAGGCCGAGTTCGTCGGCGCGCGCTTCTCCAACATCTCTGGCTTCGGCGGTGTTTCGGTCACCGGCAACCGTTTGCCCTACGCACCGGAATGGATCGCGTCGGCCGCCATCGGCTATGCGCGCGGCGCATGGCTCAACATCGAAGCCGAAGTGCAGCACACCGGCGAGATGTTCACCGACGATCTCAACACCATCGCGCCCATAGCCAACGGCCAGCGCGGGCTCATCGATGAGGCAACGATCTTCAACCTCGCGCTGAATGTGCGCCCCGGCGGCGGTGACACGGCGTTCTTCGTCACCGTGAAAAACGCCAGCGATGAGTTGACCATCGTCGACCGCGCCCGCGGCATCCTCCCCGGCGCACCGAGGCTGTGGCAAGCGGGCGTGAGTTGGGAGTTTTAGCCCGGGCCTCAGCCCTTACTCCCGCTCTTCCGCCAACCGCTGCGCTTCGATCTGGCGCCAGCGCGCGACGTTGCGTTCGTGTTCGGCGTTGGTGGCGGCGAAGGCGTGACCGCCGGAGCCGTCCGCCACAAAGAAGATCGCGTTGGTTTGCGCTGGATTGGCGGTGGCTTCTAACGCGGCGCGACCGGGATTGGCGATCGGCGTCGGCGGCAATCTTGGAATCCGATAGGTGTTGTAGCCGGTGTCGAGTGCGATCTCGCTCTGACGAATGGTGCGCCGCTGTCCCTGCGCGTTGACCAGGCGCCCATCGACACAGCGATCGGCAAAACGCCGGCAGACGCCATAAATGATGGTGGGGTCGCTTTCGAGCTTCATGCCGCGGCGCAGGCGATAGACGAACACCGCTGCCACCAAAGGCCGCTCATGGGCCACGCCAGTCTCGCGCTCCACCACCGAGGCGAGGATCACCAATTCCTCTGGCGTCGTGATCGGCAAATTCGCCTGGCGGCTCTCCCAAATCTCGGCGACGGCTGCATCGTGGGCATCGCGCATCTGCTGCAACAAGGCCGCGCGCGTCATGCCGCGCTGCACGTGATAGGTTTCCGGCAGGATCGAGCCTTCCGGCGGCGCCTCAGGCATATCGCCAGTAAGCACCTCGGTTTGTTCGAGGATGCGCATCACGCCAGCGATAGTGATGCCTTCGGGAAAGGTGATCCCATGCTGAAGCGCTTCGCCGCTCGTGAGCAGCTCCACGATGTCGCGCACCGAAGCGTTGGCGGGAATTTCATACTCGCCGGCTTGCAAGCTCTCGCCGCCGGCGAGGCGGCTGGCGACGCGGAACAGAAGCGCGTTGGCGATGAAGTCTTGGCTTTCGAGCGCCTGCGCGATTTGCGCACCCGACGCGCCGCGCTCCACGACAAAGGTGCGCGGCTCTCCGAACGGCCCAGGCCGATCGAGGGCGCTCATGAAAAAAGCAACCGCGAAAATCGCGACCGCGCCGCCCGCGATGGCAAGCCAGATCAGTGCGCCGAGCCCGCCGCCGCGGCGCTTTCGTGCCGGCGCGCGCGCCATCAGTCGGCTGCTGCCAGGATGACGGCGGCGTTGGTGCCGCCGAAACCGAAGGAATTGGACATCGCCGCTTTCACGGCCCGCTTCTTGGCTTTGTGCGGCGTCAAATCTATGGCGGTCTGCACCGACGGATTGTCGAGATTGAGCGTCGGCGGAATGACGCCATCACGGATTGCCAGCGCGCAGAAAATGGTCTCCACCGCGCCGGCCGCGCCCAGCAAATGCCCGATCGCGGACTTGGTCGACGACAGCGACAGTTTCGACGCTGCGCTCCCGAATAGGCGCTCCACCGCTTTCAGTTCGATCTCATCGCCCAGCGGCGTCGAGGTGCCGTGGGCGTTGACGTAATCGATGTCAGCGGGGGTGAGGTCGGCATTCTTCAGCGCCATCCGCATGGCGCGGAAGCCGCCGTCGCCATCATCGGCTGGCGCGGTAATGTGATGAGCGTCGCCAGACAGGCCGTAGCCTTTCACTTCGGCGTAGATCTTGGCGCCGCGCGCCTTGGCGTATTCGTACTCTTCGAGCACCAGCGCGCCGGCGCCCTCGCCCATGACGAAGCCGTCGCGGTCCTTGTCGTAGGGGCGCGACGCTTTCTCGGGCGTGTCGTTGTAGCCGGTCGAAAGCGCGCGCGACGCGCAGAAACCCGCCATGCCGAGCCGGCAGATCGCGGCTTCCGCGCCGCCCGCCACCATCACGTCGGCGTCGCCGAACATGATCAGGCGCGCGGCGTCACCCACTGCGTGCGCGCCGGTAGCGCAAGCGGTGACCACCGCGTGGTTTGGGCCCTTTAGCTTGTAGCGGATGGAAACCTGGCCCGAGACCAAATTGATCAGCGCGCTCGGGATGAAGAACGGGCTGATCTTCCGAGGGCCGTCGCGCTCCAAAAGCAGCGCGTTGTCGGCGATTGTGTTGAGGCCCCCAATGCCGGAGCCGATCAAGACGCCCGCGCGCTCCTGCTTATCAGGCGTGTCGGCCACAAAGCCAGAGTCGGCGAGCGCCTCATCGGCGGCCGCCATACCAAACAGGATGAAATCATCGACGCGGCGCTGCTCTTTCGCCGACATGGTCTTGTCGGGATCGAACGCGTGCGCATCGCGGGCGCCGCCGCCACGGCCATCGGCGCGGGGTACGATGCAGGCGACCTTGCACGGCAGGTCGTCCACCTTGATGTGCTCGATCTTGTTGGCGCCGGAGCGTCCTGCGAGCAGGCGCTCCCAAGTGGCTTCGCGCCCCGCCGCCAGCGGAGTAACGAGCCCGATGCCAGTGATGACGACGCGCCGCATTTGGTGTCCC
>CAYRHK010000300.1:0-3104 GCA_964423825.1 uncultured Terricaulis sp.
ACGCCCTCGAACGCCGCGTGAAGCGCCGGTTGGAAATGGTCCCGCGCGGAGCGCGCCGCAAGCGCCTCCCTTTTTTGTCTTTGCGCGCAGCTTGCGGCGCGCTCCGCTCTCCCGTTTTTTGGGGCGCCATGCCCAACAAGGATGGCGCTTGCCTAGAAGCGCCCGCTCAACTCGACGATGAACCATGGGGCCTCGGCGAACTGGCGCTCGCGCAGATCGACGCGGGAAAGCGGCCCGGTTCGATCAGGAGCAAAGAAGCGGCGCTCGCGATTGATCGTGCCGTTCGCGACATTGGCGGCCCAGAGTCGCAAGCGCATGTCGTTCGGCAGCGCCGTCGTCTCAACGAAGACGTCGACCCACGGGCCTTCCTCGCTGGTGTCGATCTCGTTGAAGCGGTAGGCCTGAAACTCGCCTTCGCGAAAGACGCTGACGCCCCACGCGAGTTTGCGGCTATTGATGTCCTGGCGGAATTCGACGCTGAGGCGCGATTCAGGGTGATAGGAGAAAATGCGCGCCTGATCGGTCAGCGGGTCCACCACTTCGGTGTCGCGCAGCATGCCTTCGATGGTGAGCCGCCCGCCCGGAATAAACGGCGTCGGCGTTGAAAAATTCACGTCGAGGCGTGTGGCGTCGCCATCGCCGAGATTGCCGGGCGCGTCGAAGCCGAGCGTGGGCAGGTAGACGACGTCGGCGACATCGCTGATGAAGCTGCGGGTCAGCGTGAGGCCCAGCGCCGCGCCGCCGTCGAAACGCAGATCGGCGCCCAATTCGGCGCGCCACTCGGTCTGTGGCACGAGGTCGGTGTTGCCGCCGTTGATGATGTCGTCGGCGACGCCGGCCGCGGAAACGAAATCGCCGAAATCGAGTTGGCCGACATCGCGATAGACGCGGAACCGAACTTGGTTGTTCTCACCGAACGTGCGGCTCAGCTGGATCGACGGCTTCCAGAAGGAGAGTTCGACCACCTGATTGTCGTCGCCGGAAAAGGTGAGCGTGGAAGTCTCCCAGGCAAGTCGCGTTTCGAGGGTCCAACGGTCGGTTGGACGCCACGTGTGCACGCCGAAAAACTCCGCGCGTTCTTCTTCCACCAGCACGTTGGCGTTGCCGATCGGAACGATCACCGGACCACTGCCGTCGTCGAAGACGAATTGCAGGCCTTGATCGAGCGAGTTGAAGGCGCCTTCTCCCCCGAACTCGATGCGGTGGCGAGCCCCGAGCTGCCGCGCCAGCGTGGCGCGGAAGATGGTCTCGCCGGTGTCCTGCTCGACATCCTGAGCATAAGTGGAGGTGACCGCGCCCAGCCCGTCTTCCTCGCGCCCGATCTCGCTGCTCTCGTAAGCGCCGCGATTGACCAGCCCGATCAGGCCCAGCGACCAGGGTCCGAGGTCGCGGTCGTAGTTGAGGCCGACCTCGTAGCTTGGCCGACGTTCCTCGAACACGTTGAAGAGGCCCCCCGTCGGCGCGTCGACGGCGTCGAAGAAGCGAAAGCCGTTGTCGGCGTGGAAGCGATACCAGTTGACCTGAGCGTTGCCGCTGAGCCGTCCCCCGGCGAGCGGGAAGGCGATGTTGCCGGTGAGCGTGATCTCGCGGAAGTCGCGCGGCGAAGGTGTTTCGGCGCGGCCGGTGTAAACGCCAGCGCCGTCGTAGAAGCGCCGCCAGCCGGGCAAATCGCGGAACTGGCTGAACACAGAGCCGCCCACGCCCCACTCGACGTTGCCGTTACGCCCGCTGTAGGACACTTCCCCGCGCGGCGCGAACACGTCACGCGAGGTGCGTTCGAAGCCGACTTCCCAAACGCCGCTGCCTGCGGTTGGCGTGCGCACGATGTTAAGCAGCACGGCTTGGCCCGAGGCGTCGCCCGCGACCTCGGCGCCGCGCAACAACTCCACCCGCACCACCTGGTCGGCGGGAATGCGCGAAAGAATGCCCTCGAGCGATTGGCTCTTGGTAGAGGGTCGCACGCCATCAATCAGCAGATTGCCGACCGCGCCGGAAAAACCGCGGCGATCCTCGCCGCCATCGAGCGAAAAGCCCGGCGTCTGGCGCACCATGTCGAGCGCGTTCTGCGGATTGTACTGGGAGAAGTAGGCTGCGTCATAGGCGACGCGTCCGGTGTTCGCTTCGGTCGGCGTCGTGGGGGGCGTCGGCGGGGTTGGACCCGTCTCGGCGTAAGCAACGCCGGTCAGCGCCAGCGCCGAAACCATCATGCGGCCAAACATGTCCCACTCCCCGGATGACGCCCTATAATCGACGCCTGGCCCGATGTTCGAGCCTTATGTTTCAAGATGATTGCAACTCGGATTTGGATGCGCCGGAACTGGGGCAAGCACCGGGCCTTTGCGACGAAACCGCGCTGCGGCGCGACGATCGAAGGCAAGCAAAAACGCCGCCGGGGGCGCTCCCCGGCGGCGTTTCGATTTCGCTTCCGAAAGAAGTCTACTTCTTCTTCGCGGGCTTCTTCGCTGCGGTCTTTTTGCCAGCGGCTTTGGTGGTTGTTGCTTTCTTCGCCATATCAGCACTCCCCAGTGAGGTGGAACACGCAAGAGCTTCTGCGGCGATTCTTTAAATTGTAAATGACCAGAGTAATTACATCCCGCCAACGGTGAGACCAGTGATGTACAAGGTGGGCTGTCCAACGCCGACTGGCACGCTCTGTCCGGCCTTGCCGCAAGTGCCGACGCCTTCATCGAGTTTCAGGTCGTTGCCGATCATCTTCACGCGCGTTAGCGCGGAGGGGCCGTCACCGATCAGTGTTGCGCCCTTGATCGGGTGTTTGATCTTTCCGTCCTCGACCAGATAGGCCTCGGTGCATTGAAAGACGAACTTGCCGGACGTGATGTCGACCTGGCCGCCGCCGAAATTCACTGCGTAGACGCCGTGTTTCAGGTTCGAGAGAATCTCGCCGGGGTCGTGATCGCCGGCCGTCATGAACGTGTTGGTCATGCGCGGCATCGGGCGGTGAGCATAGGATTCGCGCCGGCCGGAGCCTGTCGGCGCAACGCCGGTCAGGCGCGCGTTCATGCGATCTTGGAGATAGCCCTTGAGGATGCCGTCTTCGATCAGCACCGTGCGCTGCGTCGGCGTGCCTTCATCGTCGATGTTGA
>CAYRHK010000301.1:0-3096 GCA_964423825.1 uncultured Terricaulis sp.
AGTGCTTCGGCAGGGCTAACGCCCATCGGCACATCGTCGACGATGACCGCCACCTCCGCTTCGCAATCGCAACCCCAGGCTTCGTCTTTCAGCGGAATAGGATCGCGCGGGCCCAGGAACGCGTCGCTGCCGCCCTGATACATCAGCGGGTCGGCCCAGAAGCTCTCGGGCATCTTGGCGCCGCGGGCTTTGCGTACAAGTTCGACGTGGTTCACGTACGCCGAGCCATCGGCCCACTGGTAGGCGCGCGGCAACGGTGAGGCGGCTTCGCGCTCGTGAAATCGCTCGCGCAAGATATTGCCAGCGTTGACCCCTGCGGAGAGGGCTTTGAGGCGCGGCTCGGCATGCGCCCAATCGTCAAGCGCCGCTTGCAGCGTCGGTACTTCCGGACCCGCGTGCGCGTACCAGCAGAGATCGTCGGAAACGACGACGAGCTTGCCGTCGCGACCATGGCGGAGTGAGGCGAGTTTCATTGATCAGCCCTCCAGATCCTCCGCCCATTCGACGCGGAGCTCAGGGTATTTCCGTTGAAAGCGCTTCCAGCCTTTGTCGGTGTTCATGAGGCGCTTAATGGCGAGGCGCCGCTTTTCAGCGTGCATGAAGAACAAAATTCGGCCGCCAGCGATGTGATAGCGGTTGAAGGCGCCAAGCACATTGCGAACTTCTGGCGTATCCACATCGTTTGCGAGCACGCTTTCCCACATCCTCAAGTCTGTGTAGCTAACCGGTGGCTCCCACGGCAACGTTAGCCGAACCGGCGCTCCGTCGTCGAAAGCCCTCACGACTTCACCGCGTCTTTCTGATTTTCAGGCGCCGCCGCGGCAAATGCGGGATGCGCGCGGGCGCGCCCATCGAGCGCGGCGAGGCGCGGAAAGGGGCTCATGTCGAGTTGAAAGCGGCGCGCATTGGCACACTGCGGCACGAGGCAGATGTCAGCAATGGTCGGCGAATCGCCAAACACGAACTCACTGCGTGGCATCGCTGAAAGCTGCGCTTCGAGCGCCTCAAAGCCCAGTCTGATCCAATGACGATACCAGTCGGCGATGGCGTCTTGGTCGGCGCCGAATTTTTCACGCAGCACCGCCAGCGGCGCCAGATTGTTGAGCGGGTGGATATCGGCGGCGATGGTGAGCGCGAACGAACGCGCCTGAGCAGCCGCCCAAGGATCGGCAGGAAGAAACGGCGGTTCGGGATATTGCGCGTCTAGCCAAGACAAGATCGCCAGCGATTGGGTCAGTACGCCATGTTCGGTTTCAAGCGCGGGCACGCGCATTTGCGGGTTCTTGGCGCGGAAGCTGTCGGCTCTTTGTTCATCCTTGCCGGGCGCGATGTTGATGGGAATGCTCTCGTAGGCGACACCCTTCAGGTGCAAGCCGATGCGGACGCGATAAGCCGCTGACGAGCGCCAATAATCGTAGAGTTTCAGCATGGCGCGACGCCTCGCACGCCTCCCCCTCCCCTAGAGGGGGAGGGGGTTAGGGGGCGGGGTGAGTGATCCGCAACGCTCAAACCGCGTCTGTCTGAGCCTAGTCGAAGACGACGCGGCGGCGTGTGGGCGCCTGCTTCGACAAGCTCAGCATGACGCCGCTTCTGGCCGCGCGTTACACCCCCACCCCTGCCCCTCCCCCCTCTAGGGGGAGGGGGGGCCGTTGCGCATGCGTCAGTGTGGTACAACACTTTATTCATGCTTTCCCTTCACCCAGCCCCGCGCCGCCAGATGCGCCTCGCCCGCCTCGACCGCGCCCGTTTCAATCGTGGTCGCCATAGAGTCGTTCCAGCGATTGAGATAGCCGAATAGCGCCACGACGCCCAGGATTTCGACGATCTCCTCGTCGGTCCAGTGCTTCTTCAGTTCGGCGCCGATCGCCTTGTCCACCGCGTTGGGCGCACTCGCGGCGGCTTGTGCGAATGCGAATGCGGCCTTCTCCGCTGACGTAAAGAGATCGCTACGCTCGTAGCTCCAAATCTCCGCGAGCCTGGCATCGGAAGCGCCGTAGCGTTCCGCGGCGAGCGCTGTATGCGCCTGACAATAGCGACAGCCGGCGGTCAGGCTCGCGATGTAGCCGATCAGCCGCTTCTGCTCAGACGTCACGCGCCCAGCGTTCGTCATCACCGCCTTGTTCAGATTGATGAAGGCCTTGGCGATCTCGGGACGGCGCTGCATGGTGAGCACGCTATTAGGCGGAAAACCCAGCGTCTCGTTGAAGAAGTGCGCCAGCTCGGCGACTTCAGGATCGTGATCGGCGCTCAGCGGCGTCACCAGCGGCATCAATCAGGCTCATCTTCTGCTTCAAAGTCCGCGCGGGCGCCGAGATCGGCCAGGCGTGCTTTCAAGCGCAAAAACACGTCATGGTCGTTCCAGAGCTTGCGAAGCTGCTTGGCCGGGCGGTTCGAACGCAAGCGCAGCGTCAACAGGGTATCGCCCAGCTCATAACCCACGACATGCATCCATTGCGGTGCTGCTTCATCAGCGGCGTTGGCGAGAACTTGCACCCAGTGGCCGCGGTCATGTCGGCGCCAATGCGTCATGTCGAGCATGAGTGTAAGCACCACCCTGCTCTCGACCGGCTGCGCCATACAGTCACTCTCCGAGGCGCGCCTTCGCCGCGGCGTGGGCCGCGCGCGCCTTTTCATGAAGCCAGGCGGCGTGTTTAGGGGCTTTTTTGGTTCGGCTCCACTCCTCAAGCATCTCGGGGGCCACGCGTTGCAGTTCAGCCAACTCCTCCGGCGTGCCAGTGTCGGCGGCAAGCTCGACGCGGTGGCCGTTGGGGTCGAAGAAATAGATCGATTTGAAGATGCCGTGGTCGGTGGGGCCCAGGACCTCCAAGCCTCCGGCTTCGGCGCGAGCCTTCACAGCAAGGAGATCCGCTTCGCTCGCCACCTTGAAGGCGATGTGCTGCACCCACAGTGGGGTATTTTCGTCGCGGCCCATGGTTTTTTGCTCGGGCAGCTCGAAAAACGCCAGCACGTTGCCGTTACCGGCGTCGAGGAATACGTGCATGTAAGGATCGTACTCGCCGGTGGACGGCACATGGTCCTCGGCGAATGCCGTCGTGAACGACATACCTAGCAGGTCGCGATAAAACTCGACGGTCT
>CAYRHK010000302.1:0-3079 GCA_964423825.1 uncultured Terricaulis sp.
TGATTACATCAATGGCCTTGGCGACGTTGTCGAAATTGTAGAGCGGTTCGCCCATGCCCATGAACACGATGTTGGTGAGCTCGCGATCACCGTCATTGAGCGGGCGCTGAGGCGTCGGCCATTCGCCCAAGGCATCGCGTGCAATCAGCACCTGGGCCACGATTTCGGCGGCAGTGAGGTTGCGCACCAGCTTCTGGGTGCCGGTATGGCAGAACGTGCAATTCAGCGTGCAGCCAACTTGGCTGGATACGCAAAGTGCGCCGGCGCGGCCAATATCGGGGATGAAGACACTTTCGGCTTCGGTGGCGGGGCCCAGGCGGATCAGCCATTTGCGAGTGCGGTCACTGCTGATCTGTTGAGTGACTACTTCCGGGCGCGCCAAGCTGTAGCGCGCGGCCAGCGTCGCGCGCAGTTCCTTGGCGACGTTGGTCATCGCTGAAAAATCTGTCACGCCGTAGTGGTAGAGCCAGCGCCAGAGCTGTTCGGCGCGCATCTTGGTTTTAGCTGGCTCAACGCCGGCCGCCAGAAGGCATTCGGTCAATTCGGGCTTGTCGAGGCCGGCGAGCGAGGGGAGGTCTCTGTTCACGTTGTGGTTATGGGGAGGATGTTGCGGTGCGGCAATCCTTTTGCAGCGGTCGCGATGCGGGTTGCGGCGTTCAGGCGAGCGGGGTTAGGTTCGGGTTCCTTTTGAGGGGAGGATTCTCATGTACGATACGTATGGCGGCGATCCAATGGCGGCCATGGGGCCGATGCTTGCGGTATTTGTGCTCATCGGGCTGGCGGTCGCGGTGTTCAGCATATTCTGCTGGTGGCGGATTTTCTCGAAGGCGGGTTTCAATGGAGCGCTGTCGCTGATCTTCCTGGCGGGCATCATTCCGTTGATCGGGCCCTTGGTGGTGCTTGGCCTCTTCATTTGGTTCGCGTTCGCGGAATGGCCGGTGCAACGCCAAGCGGCGGGCAACGCGCCAGCAAAAACCTAACGCCGTTTCTGGAGGGCCTCCGTCATTTCTGGCGGAGGCCCGCCTGGCATGATCGGGCGTGCGGGATAGCCGCCCAACGCTAGGAGCCGGTCGTACATCACAACGGCGCCGGCCAGGCCGACATTGACGCAGAACTTGGTCGGGATTTTCACGACGTGCGCGCAGCGTGAGAGCGTGGCGTCCGACAACGAGCCGCGTTCGCGCCCGAGCACATAAGCGGCGGCCTGCGGATGCTGGAAGCGCGGCAGCTCGATGGCGTCATGCGTCAACTCGACGCCGACCAGCGCGCAGCCCTTGGGCAGACGCATCTCTTCAATCGAGTCCCACGCATAGTAGGGCACGTGCTCGAAGCTGCGCGAGGTATCGCTCCGATACGCTTCGCGCACCTTCGGATGCGCGTTGAGTGTGAAGAAGAAGCTGGCGCCAAACGCATGCGCGGTGCGCATCAGCGCGCCCAGATTCATGGGCTTGGAAATCTCCTCCGCGCCAATGCCGAAATAGCCTCGCATCAACTCCGCCGGCAATTCTCGTACGGGCCGCCGTGGGCGCCGGTGAGCGTGGCGCGGCCTTGGTGCTCGGAGTACTCAACCGCGCCGTTGGAATAGCGCATGCCGGATCCGGATTCCGCTTGCGGCAAGGTGTAGGTTTGCCCGCCTGCGAACACTTCCGCCGCGCCTAGATTGTTGTACCGGAGCGAGAACGCCGCGCCGCCGTCGCAGCGCCAATCGTAACGGCGTCCGGCGCCGAAATCGTGCGAAACGCAGGCGCTGAGCGCGATCAGCGCAGCGCTGAGCAATAGCTTTTTCATGTGAACTTGCCCCTCAGTTGAATGTCTTGACTTGGCGTTCGCCCCGGGATGTCGCCCAGCCGCGCTTCATGCCTTGGCTGGCGAATGGGGCAGCGACATTGCCGTGCGCGTCTAGCGCGATGAGGCCGCCATAGCCGCCGAGGCGGCGCACGTCCTCGATGACAGCGGCGGCTGCGGCTTGAAGCGGTTGCGAGGCGTAGGCGATGCGCGCGGAGACGTCGGCGGCGGCGTTTACGCGCATGAAGTACTCGCCCAAACCTGTACAGGATACGGCGGCGCGTTCGTCGGCCCAGCAGCCGGCGCCGATGATCGGCGTGTCGCCGACGCGGCCGGGGAGCTTGCCCTGCAGGCCGCCGGTGGATGTGGCGGCGGCGAGCTTGCCGTGGATGTCGCGCGCGACGGCGCCGATGGTGCCGGTGTCGGCGCTGGCCATGCCGCTTGTCGCGGGCGTGTAGTAGGAAGCAGGGCCTTCGACGCGGGCAAAGCCATGCGTGGCGGCAAAGCTCTCGGCGCCCGTGCCGACAAGCAGCACGTGGTTGCTTTTCTCCATCACGCCACGAGCGACGCGCACCGGTGAGAGGAACCCGCGCAGCGCCGCTACCGCGCCGGCACGTCGCGTGGCGCCGTCCATCAGCGAGGCGTCGAGTTCTATGTCGCCATCGGCGTTGGGAGCGGAACCCTTACCGGCTTGGTGCAGGCCGCAGGCCTCCAGTTCTTCAGCCATGACAGTGACCACGTCGAGCGCGCTCTCGCCCCGCGTGAGCATGGCGGCGCCGCGTTCGAGAAGCGCGGCCATATGTGCTTCTTCGCGTTCGTAGACGCGCGCCGAGATCGCGCCCGCGCCGCCGTGCAGGGCCAGCGCCCAGATCGGTTGCCCCGCGCTCATGCCTATTCGGTTTGTGGCGTCGGCGCCGGAATCGTTCCGCCGTGACGTTTGCCGCTGCGGCCTAGGAAGCCTTCGCGCCAGCCGACGAAGAGCGCGACCAGGGTTGCGGTCGGGATGAAGGAATCGAACTGGTCGGTGAAGTCGACGAGTTCGAACAAGTTGATCAGTCCAGCTGGCCCCCACATCGCGAGCAGCACCAGCGTGCCGACCCCTTCGGTGACGGAGCCGAAAATGGGGATGCGCCCCAGTGTCAGGTCGAACAGGTCGATGACGATCGAGAACGCCAAGCGCACAAAATAGCCGGTTCGGGTCATGAAGCAATTTTGGACTGACGGCTTTTCCAATGCCAGAAAAAATCGCATCGTTGCGGCGCAATACTGACGTCACAACGAAGGAATGCCGATG
>CAYRHK010000303.1:0-3073 GCA_964423825.1 uncultured Terricaulis sp.
GCATGCATGAGGAAATCGGGAGAGGTCCCTCCGCCGCCTCGGCGCGACGCAGAATTTCAAGCGCCACGCCCTGCTGCTTGGCTTCGGTAAGCCGAAGGAGACCAACATAGTTGCGCAGGACTTCAACATCCGCGGCGCTGACGCCGCGTTTTGGGGGCGCCCCCGGCGCGGCGAGGGCGGCGGCTTCATCGGGACGTTGCGCCGCACAAAGGGTGACCCAAGTCATGTACCAGATGAAGGGCGAGTCCGGCCATCGCATCCAGGCGGCTTTGACGACATCCACGGCGGTGTCGATCTCGCCGCGAGCTGTGAGCAGGCTCGCGCGCAAGCCTTCAACGGCGGGGCCCAATGGGTCGAGGCGGCTCGCGATCTCAAGGGCAGCGGCGGCTTCGCGAATGCGTCCCACGCCGTAGAGCCAGGCAGCACGCGCGACATGCAAGGAGGGATCATTGGGTGTGCGCTTGAGCGCTTCGTTTACGAGACGAATCTTCTCTCCGTGTTCGGCGAAGGCCGGCTTCAGCAGAGACAGGGCGGCAAAGCCTTGCGCACATTCTGGGTCGATCGCAAGCGCGCGTTCGGCGGCGGCAATGGCGGCCGTGTGTGAGGGCTCTCCTAAGCAATCGCGGTCGCGCGGCAGAAGAAAAGCGCGTACGCTTGCGAGCGCGGCCCAAGCGGGCGCGAAGTCCGGCGCCAATGTCACGGCGCGTTCGAGGAGGATTTCGGCGTGTTCTTCCTCAATATCGCTCAGCATCAGCCAGATCTGCCTCGCGCGCAGGTACAGTTCGTAAGCCGCTGGGTCGATGGGCTGGGAGGCGCGTCCTGACTGAGCCAAGGTGTGACGCAGTGCACTGGCGACGCGGGAGGCGATGTCATCCTCCAATATAAAGGCGTCGGATTTCTCGCCGTCATAGCGATCACTCCATAGCACAACGCCAGTAGCAGCGTCGATCATCTGGGCGCCGACGCGCATCTTCATGCCATGGCAACGCACCGTGCCATCGAGGACATGGGTTGCCTTCAAGGCGGCGGCAGCTTGGGTTTTTCTGGCGCCGCGAAACTGAAAGGCGGACGTGCGCCCGATGATCTTGATGTTGGACTGGCGCATCAAGGTCATGATGATTTCGTCGGCGACGCCGTCGGAGAAGAAGTCCATCTCCGGTTCTTCGCTCTCGTTGTCGAACGGGAGAATGGCCAGGATCGGTTCTATCTTCTTGGTGCGGGCGGGTGACGCTGCCACTGCCTCCAGTGTGTAGAGGTCGATCGTCTCGCTCATTCGGTCGAGTTGAACTGCCCCGGCCGCATGCAGCCGCTGGGCCAGTTTACCTCGTACTGCGCGACGCACGTCCATCGAGACGAGGACCGCTCCTGGTTGCGCCAGCTGTTGCAGGCGGGCGGCGACGTTGACGCTGTGGCCCAGGAGGTCGCCGCCCGGTGTCGTAAGCACGTCGCCCACGTGCACGCCGACCCGGACGCTCTTGCGTTCCACACCCGTCCAGATGAGTTCGGCGGCGCCCAGCGCGCCAGCTGCGCTGCAGAATTCCAGCATGAAGCCATCGCCAGCGGTGTTGAAGACCCGCCCGCCATGGACGAGGGCTGCGCCTTCCAAAGTCTCACGTAAGCGCGCCACAAGGGCCGCCGCCGCCGGTTCGTCAATCTCGGCCATGGCCGAGTAGCCGACGACGTCGATCGACATGATCGCTGCGAGTTTGCGTAGGCCTTGCTCTTGGCTCACTGCTCCTCCCCGACGCTATCGGCGCGGTTCAACAAGCATGCGGGCCGGAAACGGCCGGTGTCGCCGGTCACGCGTCTTGGAAGTACGGTTCCACCGTGCCCGAGTATTTTATCGTGAGCTGCTTACCGCGTCGGTCAAGGGTTTTCCCAACCGCAAGGCGCACCCACCCCTCGCTGACGCAATATTCCTCGACGTTGGTTTTCTCTAGGCCGTTGAAGCGCACGCCGATGCCGCGTGCAAGTAGGGCGTCGTCGTAATGGGGGCTGTCAGGGTCCACCGACAGGCGGTCAGGGGGCGCGTGGGTCATTTAGGATCGTCTCCGCTGTTAGGCCAAGGGCGTTCGCGACGGAATCCAAACGCCTTTGGCCGGTTCCGGTAAACAGATGCGCCACATTGGCGCTGGCGCGCAAGCGCAGGGCTTTGTCTGTCGCGCTGACCACGAACGAGCGCAGGAGGCTTTCGCTGCGGCCCGACAATTCGGCGCCGAGCCGCAAGGCAGCGCCGAGCGCGGCGGCGGCAGCCTGCTGGTCCTCGTTCAGCAACCTCATGTAGGCCTCGGCATGACGGGGCTGGGATTTGGTGTAGCGGTGGTGGATGGCGGCGGCGAGGAAGGCGCGCTCTGGGTGGCTGATGGCGGCGAGCGGCGCTCGCAGGATCAGGTCGTACATGATTTCAATGCGTTGATCGGGGTGAAGCGGACCGCCGACGTCGGCCAGACGCGCAGCGGCTCCGCGCAACACCGTTTCTCGCGACCGCGCAAACACCAGCGTTTGGTTCGCGAATATGGGCGCGATCCATTGTTCGAGGGCGCGGCCGAAAGCGCGGGTTTTGGGCGCGCGCCCAGCCAGCGCTTCGGCGGCGGCGATGAGCGGATCGGCGCGCAACGCAGCCTCACTCATCCGTTCCAGGAGGACCCCTTCGCGTAGGCCGAATGCCGACAGGATAACGCGCTCGAAGCCGCCTGCGAGCATGACTTGTTCGAGGACCACAGCGGCGTAGGGTAAGGTGTCGGCGCGCTTGGCGGCGGCCTCTTCCAGTTTCTCCAGCGAGCGCCTTCCTTGCCGGCGCACAGCGTCGACAACCTTCAGCACTTCAGCGCGGCTCATCTCGTGATGATGCAAAACCCCGAGCGGGTGATTGGTCAGCGCAATATCGATGCGCCCAAGCGCCCGCCACGCTCCGCCGACGGCGTAGAAATTCCCACCGCGTTTGCCGAGCAGTTTGGTGCGATCGAGCACTTCGCGCACTTGCTTCGACACGCGCTCATAATCGAACTCATCACCGCGCATCAGCGTCAGCGGCCCAAGCGGGAATGTCTCGCCGCGCCCCACGCCCTTTGGA
>CAYRHK010000304.1:0-3060 GCA_964423825.1 uncultured Terricaulis sp.
CGATATCAAGAAGCTGATTGCTTACTCATCGGTGGCGCACATGGGCTTCGTCACCATGGGCATCTTTGCCGGCAACGAGCAGGGCATCCAGGGCGCAATCTTCCAGATGCTGTCGCATGGCGTGATCTCGGGCGCGCTCTTTCTTTGTGTCGGCGTCGTCTACGATCGCATGCACACGCGCGAGATCGCCTTCTACGGAGGTCTCGTAAATCGCATGCCGGTCTACGCGGCGATTTTTATGCTTTTCACGATGGGCAATGTTGGGCTCCCCGGCACGAGCGGTTTCCCCGGAGAGATTCTGACCATGGTCGGCGCCTTCCAAGTCAACGCATGGGTGGCGGCAGGAGCGTGTCTAGGCGTCATCCTGTCGGCGGCCTATGCGCTGACGGTCTATCGCAAGGTTTCCTTAGGCGTAATCGAAAATCCCAAGCTCACCGCAATCGCGGATCTCGACACGCGCGAATGGGTGATGTTCGTGCCGCTCGTCGTGGCGACACTTTTCATGGGGCTCGCGCCCGGCGTCGTGCTCGACTTTACACAGGCTTCCGCCGCCGCCGCGGTGCAAGCCTTTACGGGTGCGCCATGACAGCGTCGATCTCCGATCTTTTCGCGAGCCTTTCGTGGTGGCGGCCGGAAGCATTGCTGGCGTTGTTTGCCCTTGCGAGCGCCTTATTCGGCGCCTGGGGAGGTCAGCGTGTGTTTGGCCTCGTGGGCTTTGCCGGTGTGATTGTGCTGGCGGCGGCGGGCATCGCGGCGCTAGCGTACTATCCGACGGCGCCGGTGCAGCTCTTTCAGGGCGCGCTCGCCGTCGACGGCGTTAGCGCGCTCGCGAAGGCCTTGATCGGCGTCGCGGCGGCCGCCTGCTTGGCGTTGGGCGTCGACCATTTCGGCCGCGCGGGGGATAAGCGATTTGAGTACCCCGTACTGATCGCGCTCGCCGTTGTCGGCATGTTTGTGATGGTTTCGGCTCAGGATTTGATCAGCCTCTACATCGGGGTCGAACTCCAAAGTCTGGCTGCTTACGTGCTCGCGGCGTGGCGGCGCGACGATGCTGTCTCCTCCGAAGCGGGGCTCAAATACTTTGTGCTGAGCGCGATTTCCTCCGGCCTGCTGCTGTTTGGCTCGTCGTTTGTTTACGGCTTCACGGGCTCGATCCGTTTTGATGACATTGCGGCGGCGGTGGGCGAGCACGCAGGCGGCATCGGCCTCGTGTTCGGTCTCGTGCTCATGTTGTGTGCTCTGGCGTTTAAGATGTCAGCGGCGCCGTTCCATATGTGGACGCCTGATGTCTATGAAGGCGCGCCGACGCCGGTGACCGCGTTTTTCGCCGCCGCCCCGAAAGTGGCCGCCGTCGCGCTTATGGCGCGCGTACTCTATCAGCCCTTCGCGGGCATGGAGCAGCAATGGGTGCAGGTGATCGCCGCGCTTTCCGCCATTTCGATGGTCTGGGGCTCGGTGGCCGGGCTACTTCAGACGAATTTGAAGCGGCTGATGGCGTATTCGTCGATTGGCAACATGGGTTTCGCGCTCATGGGTTTGGCGTCGGGATCGCAGGCGGGGCTGACCGGCGCGCTCGTCTATCTCGCGCTCTATGTGCCCGCGACAATCGGTGTCTTCGCACTGATCATCGCCATGCGCCGCGGCGATGAGGCTGCGGAGACAGTGCCCGATCTAGCGGGACTCGCCCAGCGTAGGCCGTTTGCCGCAGTCTTGATGACTATGCTCCTTTTTTCTGTAGCGGGAATCCCGCCGCTGGTCGGATTTTTCGGCAAGTTCTTGGTGTTTGCCGCCGCCGTTGACGCGGGGCTCGTCTGGCTTGCGGTCGTGGGCGGCATCGCCGCCGTGGTGGCTGCGGCGTATTATCTGCGCCTCGTCGCCTCCATTTGGTTCGCCGCGCCGGCGCCGAAGTTGCAGCCTGCCAGCGCCGTGGTGATCACCACGGCGACGGTCGCCGCGGCGCTGACTTTCCCAGTGCTGGTGGTGACGCTGGGGTTGATCCAACGCTGGACCGAGCACGCTGTGCGCATGTGGCCGTTCTAGGCGTGATCGCGGCTGACGCGCCCGTAGTCGTCTTTGACGAGATCGACTCCACAGTTCTCGAAGCTCGCCGGCGCGCCGAACGCGGCGAGCATGGACCAGTGTGGCTGATCGCGCGTCGCCAAACCGCTGGCCGGGGGCGGCGCGGGCGGGCATGGGCCTCGCTGGACGGCAACCTGCTGGCGACCCATCTGTTCGCGGCGGATCGAACTCCTGGTGAGATCGCCCTGCTGGGTTTTGCCGCTGGCGTCGCCATCGCCGAGGCCATCGACGCGAGTGTCGGACGCGACTGTGCCCGCCTAAAGTGGCCCAATGATGTTCTCATCGAAGGCGCCAAGATCGCCGGCATTCTCATCGACTCCGGCGCCTTGCCAAGTGGCGGCTATTGGGCGGCGCTGGCCTTTGGCGTCAACCTCGCCGCCGCGCCCGGAAATCTCGACCAGCCGACGACATCGCTGCGAAACCTGCTGCCGCCAGACGTTGCGGCGCCCGAGCCCCTGGCCTTCTTGGCGCGCTTGCGCCCCGTCCTGGAAGGCTGGGCCGCGCGTACGACAGGCGAGGGGTTTGGCCCGCTGCGCCAGGCGTGGCTTGCGCGCGCTCATGGGCTTGGACGCGAAATTCGCGTCACACAAGGCGAGACCTCGCTTCAGGGGCGCATGCTTGGTATCTCTGATGCTGGTGAACTCGAATTGGAGGTGGACGGCGCGCGCCGTTCCATCGCCGCAGGCGATGTCATGCTTGTAGACGGTAATTGATCCCATGCTCCTCGCCATCGATGTCGGCAACACCAACACCAAATTCGCGCTGCATGACGGCGCTGCTTGGCGCGCGCAATGGCGCGCCTCGACCGATTCCAGTCGCACCGCCGACGAGTACGCCCCTTGGCTTGCGCAGAGCATGGCGATGTCGGGGCTGAAATTCGATGACGTCAGCGCCTGCATTATCTCGACGGTGGTGCCGCAGGCGCTGTTCAACCTGCGCAACCTGTCGCGGCGCTACGTGAACGCCGAACCGCTCGTAATC
>CAYRHK010000305.1:0-3056 GCA_964423825.1 uncultured Terricaulis sp.
CCGCGCGCTAGCAGATAGCGCCGCGCCTCAGCGCCGCCCGACGAACGCAACGCCTCGGCGTAGAGTTTGGCCGTGCGGGCCGTGATCGCGAGCAAGCGCTTGCGCCGATCGGCTTCACCGCGATCTTCGCGCTCATCCTGGGGTAGCGCCATGCCTGCGCGTTCGGCCAGCTGCGCAACCGCTTCGGGGAAGGTAAGTCCCTCCAGCTTCATCGCGAGGGTGATGACGTCGCCGCTTTCCGAGCACCCGAAGCACTTGAACACGCCTTTCCCATCCAGGATGTGGAACGAGGCGCTTTTTTCCTGGTGGAAGGGGCAACAAGCCCAATAATCGCCCGCCGCTGGGCGCGACTTGCGCTTGTCGAAGGTGAGCCGCCGCCCCGCATAATCGGCGATGGAGACGCGGTCACGGACTTGGCGCAAGAAGCCGTCGGAAAAGCGCATCAGGATGCCGGGCTGAAAGGCGTTATTATACAGCGATTCGATGTCGGCTCCGTCGGCGCGCCGGCCACACCCCGAAAAAATTGTTTCTTTGCCGTAATTTGGCCGTGCCGCTTGTAAGTCTAAGGCGGTGAGGGAAGGCAAAGGAGACTCCAGAACATGCGTCCGATCCAAGCTGCCGCGGCAAGCCTGCTCGTCGCCGCCGCCGCCGCTTCCGCGCCAGCGGCAGCGCAGACGTCCCGGCCCGAGCAAACCACGCTCGTTCAAGGCGCCGTGCTGACCATCAACGCAAGCGGGACCTCTGAGGCCGCGCCCGACATGGCGACGATCAGCCTGGGCGTCATCACCGATGGTCCCACCGCTGCCGCCGCGCTCGCGGAGAATTCGCGGCGCATGAATGCGCTGATGCAGGCGCTGCGCCGCGTCGGCCTTGCGGAGCGCGACATCCAGACGGCCTATGTCTCGGTCAATCCGCAGTACCAGTATCGCGATAATTTGCCGCCCATTGTCACCGGTTATCAGGCGAGCAACACAGTCACCGCCAAGGTGCGCGACGTTGACAATGTCGGTCGCGCCATCGATGCCGCCGTTGGCGCCGGCGGCAATACAGTCAACGGCATCTCCTTTTCGCATCAGGATCCGGACGCGCAGCTCGATATAGCGCGCCGGGACGCCGTCGCCGAAGCGCGCCGGCGCGCCGATCTCTACGCCGGAGCGCTAGGCATGCGCGTGGCGCGCGTGGTTGCGGTCAGCGAAGGCGGAGGCTACGCGCCGCCTATCCCGATGCCGGTGGAGCGTATGGCCATCGCCGATGGCGGCGGGACGCCGGTTGCGCCAGGGCAGATCGAAACGCGCGTCGATGTGAACATCACGTTTGAATTGCGATGATGGGTTTGCTCCCCCGTAAACGGGGAGGAAACAGCCCGTTCGCGGGGGAGCAACCTATCCCCGTTCCTCCAGCGATCCTATGATTGTGATCTTCTGCCAGATCTTGCGGCCCAGTCCTGTAGTGAGATTTTC
Source organism: uncultured Terricaulis sp. (assembly GCA_964423825.1). Taxonomy (GTDB): domain Bacteria; phylum Pseudomonadota; class Alphaproteobacteria; order Caulobacterales; family Aquidulcibacteraceae; genus Vitreimonas. Next base: position 1,461 of record CAYRHK010000305.1, read on the forward strand.
GATGTCATTGACCGCCTCGATCGCAACGCCATCGCGCATGCGCTCGCTGTAGAGCGCGGCAAGCTTACCGATCAGTGACAACATTTCAGCGCAATAATCGAGATAGCGGGTCAGTTCGAACTGTGTCATCGCCCGTTCGGGCGAGGCGGCGGTCTTGTGCTTGTCGAGCACGACGGTGGGATCCTTGGTGAGTTGGTGCATGTCGATGACGTGCGCCAGCGAGCGCAGCCGATGGATGGCGTCCAGCACGCGCTGGCGCTTGGCGCGTTGTTCAAGCGTGAGCACGAACCAGACAGCGCCGCCGAAAAGAATGGCCAGGTTGACCGCAGCTTCAAGACCCTGAACGACGTCTGTCGCCGTAAGCGATGCACTGTCGATGTGGATGAAGCGGAACGCCGCGATCTGGGCCGCTGCGCCGGCTATGATCAGTCCCACGGAGGCGGCCCTCCAGCCGAATGAGGGGCGCGCCAGCATGGCGGCGTCATGGAAGCAGAATCCAGCAGTTTGTCGTAGCTCCCCACACACCTGAACCAAGCCAGCGTTGGGAAATCGGGCGACGATGCGTTCTTGAAGCTTGTCCAGCGTCGCCAGAATCCGTTCGCCGTCGAGCCGTTGGTAGCGCGTGTCAGCCATTGTCTTCCTCGCCGCGACAAAGCCCGGCTACATAGGCTGGCATGAATGGGCGCATCAATCCCCTACCACCGGCGTTCGCCGCTTGGTTCGTTAGCCGCGGCTGGGCGCCGCGCGCACATCAGCTAGAGTTGGTGCGCCGCGCTGAGGCCGGGCTCTCCACGCTGCTGATCGCGCCGACAGGCGCCGGCAAGACCCTGGCGGGATTTCTGCCGAGCCTTATCGAACTCGCGCCGCACGCGGTGGGTGGTGTGAAGCGGCCGCACAGATTGCATACGTTGTACATCTCGCCGCTGAAGGCGCTCACGACCGACGTTGCGCGAAATCTGATGACGCCGGTCACGGAGATGAAGCTGGGTCTGCGGATCGAGACGCGCACAGGCGATACCCCGCCGTCGAAACGCCAGCGACAGCGCGCGCATCCGCCGGATATTCTGTTGACCACTCCGGAGCAACTTTGCCTGCTGATCGCATCGGAGCACGCTCGCGTCTTTTTTGAAGACCTTGAGGCTGTCATCATTGATGAAATTCATGCGTTGGCGCCGACAAAGCGTGGCGATTTGTTAGCGCTGGCGCTGTCGCGCATTGCGCGTTGGGCGCCGAGGCATCGCCGCATTGGCTTGAGCGCGACTGTCGCAGATGAGGAGGGCCTGGCAGGGTGGTTGGTGGGGATAGAACCCTCACCCCCTAGCCCCCTCTCCACAGGGGAGAGGGGGAACGGCGCTATCATCATCCGCGCTGCGTCCGGCGCTGCTCCAATTGTCGATGTACTAGATTCGAACGCGCAAATCCCTTGGGCCGGGCACACCGCGCGGCATGCGATGCCGGAGGTGTATGTCGCGATCAAGCGCGCACGCATGGCGCTAGTGTTCGTGAACACCCGCGCGCAGGCGGAAATGACGTTCCAAGAGCTCTGGCGCATCAACGATGATGGCCTTGCGATCGCGCTGCATCACGGCTCGCTTG
>CAYRHK010000306.1:0-3056 GCA_964423825.1 uncultured Terricaulis sp.
TGAACGCCGAACCGCTCGTAATCGGCGAGGCCGGCGTCGATCTCGGCATCGCCGTGCGCATCGACAAGCCCAGCGAGGCCGGCGCCGATCGTCTCGTCAACGCCGTTGGCGCCTACGTGCAATATGGGGGCCCCGCCATCGTAATCGATAGTGGCACCGCTACGACCTTCGACATCGTCGCCGCCGACGGCGCCTTCGAAGGCGGCGTGATCCTGCCTGGCATCAACCTGTCTCTGCAGGCGCTACACGACGCGGCGGCTCGGCTGCCCCGTGTGGAAATTCGCGATCCCGGCCGCGTCATCGGCAAGGACACAGTCGGCGCCATGCAGTCGGGCATCTATTGGGGCTCGATGGACATGATCGCAGGGCTATGCCACCGCATCAAGGCGGAGTACGGCGCGCCCATGAAGGTGATCGCGACGGGCGGCGTCGCGTCCATCTTCGAAGGCGCCTTCGACTTCGTCGATCACTTCGACCAGGACATCACTTCGCGCGGCTTGCTCGAAATTTTCAAACGCAACGGCGGCACGATTTGAAGAAACCCAAAGCCGACGACGAACTCGTCTTCCTGCCGTTAGGCGGCTCGGGCGAGATCGGGATGAATCTGAATGCGTACGGCTACGGCCCGCCGGATGCGCGCCAGTGGATCGTCGTCGACATCGGCGTGACCTTCGGGCGCGAGGGCGAGACACCGGGCGTCGATCTGATTTTGCCCGATCCGACCTTTTTGGAGGAAGAGCGCGACAACATCCTCGCTATCGTGCTCACGCACGCCCATGAGGATCACATCGGCGCCATCGCGTGGCTGTGGCCGCGCTTGAAGGCGCCGGTGTACGCAACGCCATTCACGGCGGCATTGGTTCGCGAAAAGCTGACAGAGCGCCGACTGCTCGAGAAAGTGCCGCTCACGGAAATCCCCTTGAAGGGTGAATTGAAACTCGGTCCCTTCGAGATCGACTTCGTCACGCTGACGCACTCGATTCCGGAGCCCAATGGGCTGGCGATACGCACGCCGCTGGGGCTCGTGTGGCACACCGGAGACTGGAAGATCGATCCCGACCCGTTGATCGGTGAAACCACCGATGAAGCCAAACTGCGCGCCATGGCCGATGAAGGCGTGCTGGCCATGGTGTGCGACAGCACCAACGTGTTCGTCGAGGGGACCGCTGGCTCGGAAGCTGATGTGCGCGAGAAGCTGACAAGCGTGATCGCACGATGCAAGGGCCGCGTGGCTGTAACAGCGTTTGCCTCGAATGTTGCGCGTGTCGAAACCGCGCTCTTGGCGGCGCGCGCGTGTGGGCGGACACCATGCCTAGTTGGTCGCTCTATGCACCGCATTTTCGCGGCGGCGCAATCGGTAGGGCTCTTGCGCGATGCGCCCCAGATCATCGACGAAGAGGAGGCGGGTAGCCTCGATCCGGCGCACGTCCTCTACCTCTGCACCGGCAGCCAGGGCGAGGCGCGCGCCGCGCTTTCACGCATCGCCCGCGGCGATCATCGTAACGTCACGCTGCGCCAGGGCGATACAGTGATTTTCTCATCGCGCGTCATCCCGGGCAACGAGGCGGCCATCCACGATCTCTACAATCGATTCCTGGAGAAGGGCATTGAGCTCATCACCGCCGACGATCACCCCGTGCACGTCTCCGGCCATCCCGCACGCGATGAGCTGAAGCAAATGTACCAATGGGCGCGCCCGCGCATCGCCATCCCGGTGCACGGCGAGAAGCGCCACATCCGCGAGCACGTGAAGCTGGCGCTGTCGCTGCAGGTGCCGGAGGCGATCGGGCCCAGAAACGGCGACATGATCCGTCTGGCGCCTGGGCCGGCGGCGATCATAGACGAAACCCCGGCCGGGCGGCTTTATGTCGATGGGGGCGTGCTGCTCACCGAAGACGACGAAGCCATGCGCGACCGCAAGCGGCTGGGGGCGGAGGGCGCGGTACACGTCGCTTTGGCGGTAAGCGCCAAGAACGCCATCGTCTCGGGGCCGACGGTCAATGTGCGCGGCCTCGCCATGGCCGACGAAGAGGATTTCGAGTTGGCGCTCGAGGATTTAGAGAAGACAGCCCAGGCCGCGTTCGCTCGGCTCGATCATGGCCAGCGCAGCGAGGACGAGGCGGTGGAAGCCGCCCTGGTGCGCGCGGTTCGCAAGGCGGCGGAGCGACTTTGGGAGAAGCGCCCGCTGGTGGACGTCACTATATTGCGCCTGTGAGGAGATCCGCATGATCGGCCGTTTGAACCACGTCGGCGTAGCGGTGCCCTCGATCGAGGCCGCCAAGCAGACGTATCGCGATCTCTACGGCGTGCCCGAGAGCGCCATCACCGAGACGCGCGAATTGGCGGCGCAGGGCGTGAAGTTCGCGTTCGTCAATGTCGCCAACAGCCAAATCGAGTTGATCGAGCCGCTCGGCGAAAACTCCCCGATCCTGAAGTTTCTGGAGCGCAACCCCAATGGCGGTCAGCACCATGTCTGTTTCGAGGTTGCGGACATTTACGCCGCGCGTGATGAGATGGTGGCCAGGGGCGCGACCGTTTTAAACGAACCGCGCATTGGCGCCCACGGCACGCTGATCATTTTCGTTCACCCGAAGAACTCGAACGGCGTGCTCATCGAACTCATGGAAACCCCGAAGGACGCCCACTGATGAACCCGATCATGGGGCTCGCCATCTATTTCATTCTCTGGTGGCTGGCGTTCTTCGCCATGTTGCCGATCGGCGCGCGCAGCGCCCATGAGGAGGGCGAGACCTATGTCGCCGGCGCCGAACACGGCGCGCCCAAGACGCACAACCTGCGCAACAAGGCAATTTGGGCGGCCGCGATCGCGGCGGTTTTGTGGCTGGGCGTGTTCTGGGCGGTTTCGGTAGACCTGTTCGACATGCGCCCGGGTTAAGCCTCATTGCGGGCGCCCGCGCCGTACTCTATCCAACCACGAAACGAAGGTGCTCGCCCATGCATGCGCTGAAAGTCACGCGCGCGGAAGATTTTCCCGAATGGTACCAGACCGTGGTTCGCGACGCCGATCTCGCGGAGCTGTCGCCGACGCGCGGGTG
>CAYRHK010000307.1:0-3052 GCA_964423825.1 uncultured Terricaulis sp.
GTGAGGCATCCACCGGCAAACCGGACAAATGTTCTCTCTATGTTCTATACGCTGACTCGGGAATCCCGTAAAGGTCTTATTAACGGCTGCGTTCCATTTTTGTTCTTGATGGCGTTTGTGACCCAGCTACTAGATATGGCGTCGCCGAGCCTCGCCGCTCATCGAAAGACCGTTCTCAAATGACGCAGAAAGCGCCCGCCTTGTTCGTCGGCCATGGCTCGCCGATGAACGCCATCGAAGACACCCCCTCCGCGCGCGGCTGGGCCGAGCTTGGTCGCTCCATCGAAAAGCCCCGAGCGGTGGCGTGCGTCTCAGCGCATTGGGTGACCGAGGGCGTCAAGGTGACGGCAAACGTGGCCCCGCGCACGATCCACGATTTCGGCGGCTTCCCGCCGGCCCTCTTTGCGGTTCGGTACCCAGCGCCCGGCGATCCCGCGCTGGCCGCAGACATTGTATCGCGACTCTCTGCGTTCGGCGCCGAGCCGGACGAGGATTGGGGGCTCGATCACGGAACCTGGAGCGTGCTCGTGCACATGCTTCCGGATGCCGACGTGCCGGTGCTTCAAGTGAGCCTCGACGCGCGGCGCTCGTCATCCGACCACTATGCAATTGCCCAGGCGCTGGCGCCGCTGCGCAACGAGGGCGTGATGATCGTCGGCTCGGGCGACATTGTGCACAATTTGCGCGTCTTTTTCGGGCGCGTCGCCCCGGACGCCATCAGCGAGCGAACCTTCGACGATGACATGGTCGCGGCCATCGAACGCGGCGATCACGAAGCGGTGGTGAATTACGCCAGCCACCCTCTCGCCGCCCGGGCGGCGCCGGATTGGGATCACTTCTTTCCGGTGTTGTACGCTTTGGGCGCGCGTGAAGAGGGCGAGCGCGCGCACGTTTTCAATCGCTGCTTCTTTCCAGGAATTTCGATGACGTCGGTGGCGTTCGGGCTGCCGCAATGAAAGACGGCCTCACCCATATCCGCATCCGCGGCGCGCGCGAGCACAATCTCAAGGGCGTCAACGTCGATATCCCGCGCAACGAACTGGTGGTGATCACCGGTTTGAGCGGCAGCGGCAAATCCTCACTGGCATTCGACACAATCTACGCCGAAGGCCAACGCCGCTACGTCGAGAGCTTGTCGGCCTACGCGCGCCAGTTCCTGGAGTTGATGCAAAAGCCCGATGTAGACTCCATCGAAGGCCTCTCGCCGGCGATCTCGATCGAACAAAAGACCACTTCGCGCAATCCGCGTTCGACCGTCGGCACCGTCACCGAGATCTACGATTACATGCGCCTCCTATGGGCGCGCGTCGGCGTGCCGTATTCGCCCGCGACCGGTCAGCCGATCGCGGCGATGCAGGTCAGCGAAATGGTCGACCGCATCATGGCGCTGCCAGAAGGCACGCGCCTGTACTTGCTGGCCCCGGTCGTACGCGACCGCAAGGGCGAGTATCGCAAGGAGATGGCCGAGTACCTGAAGAAGGGCTACCAGCGCGCCAAGATCGACGGCGAATTCTATGAGCTTTCGGAGCCGCCAACGCTCGACAAGAAGTTCAAACATGACATCGACATCGTGGTCGACCGCATTGCGGTGAAGGCTGGCATCGAAACGCGGCTGGCGGATTCGCTGGAGCAAGCGCTGAAGCTGGCGGAGGGCGTCGCCTTCGCCGAGATTGCGGGCAAGGCCGAAGACGCCACAGGCAAAGCCACACTGAAAAACAAGGCTGGAGCGCCGGAGCGCCTCATCTTCTCGCAGAAATTCGCGTGCCCGGTTTCCGGCTTCACCATCCCAGAGATCGAGCCGCGGCTTTTTTCGTTCAACAATCCCGCAGGCGCCTGCCCAGCCTGCGACGGGTTGGGCGTGCAGTTGAAGTTCGACCCCGCGCTTGTTGTACCAGATCACGACAAATCGCTGAAGGACGGCGCCGTGGCGCCGTGGGCCAAGGGTCCTTCGCCGCTTTACGCGCAGACATTGGAATCGCTCGCCAAACACTACAAGGCAAAGACCACGGGCCCTTGGCGCGATCTCTCAAAGGAGTTGAAAGACGCTATCCTCAACGGAACCAAGGATCAGGTCAAGTTCGTCTACGACGACGGTGTGCGCCGCTACGAAACGACGAAGCATTTCGAAGGCGTGCTGCCGAATCTGGAGCGGCGTTGGAAGGAAACCGACTCGGCCTGGGTACGCGAGGAGCTTGAGAAATATCAGTCCGAAGCGCCGTGCCCTTCGTGCGCGGGCAAAAGACTGAAGCCGGAGGCGCTGGCGGTGAAAGTCGGTGCGCTCGACATTTCGGCGGCGTCGAATTTTTCTATCCGCCACGCCCGCGACTGGTTCGCGGCGCTCAACGACCAACTGACGCCGAAGCAGAAGGAAATCGCCGTTCGCATCTTGAAAGAGATCAACGATCGGCTGCGCTTTTTGGTCGATGTCGGCTTGGACTATCTCTCGCTGGGGCGCGCCTCCGGCACGTTGAGCGGCGGCGAAAGTCAGCGCATTCGCTTGGCTTCGCAGATCGGCTCGGGGTTAACCGGCGTGTTGTACGTGTTGGACGAACCTTCGATCGGGCTGCACCAGCGCGACAACACGCGGCTCCTCGAAACGTTGCGGCGGCTGCGCGATCTCGGCAATTCGGTGCTGGTGGTCGAGCACGACGAAGAAGCCATCCTCACCGCCGATCACGTCATCGACATGGGGCCGGCAGCCGGCGTCCATGGTGGACGCGTGATCGCTGAAGGCACGCCAGAGCAGATCCAGAAAAGCAAGGAGAGCATCACAGGCGCCTACCTCACCGGCGCGCGCGAGATCGCCATCCCAGAAAAACGGCGCTGGACCGACAAGAAGCGCAAGATCGTTGTGCGCGGCGCGCGAGGGAATAATCTCAATACTGTCGACGCTGAGTTTCCGCTGGGCGTTTTCACTTGCGTCACCGGCGTTTCCGGCGGCGGCAAATCAACGCTCGTGATTGAGACTTTGTACAAAGCTGTGGCGCGGCACTGGCATGGCGCCAGCGACGCGCCCGCCGAGCACGACCGCATCGATGGCCTGGAGCACATC
>CAYRHK010000308.1:0-3008 GCA_964423825.1 uncultured Terricaulis sp.
TGTCGGGGACCGCTTGCTTTTGGCGGCCGGCGACCGCGCGCCCGTGAATGCGATGATCGAGGACGGGGTTTCGGATCTAGATTGCTCGATGCTGACTGGCGAAAGCTTGCCGGTACGGGCGAGCGTCGGCGAAGCGATCGCTGCTGGCGTGATCAATCTGACGCAACGCCTGGTCGTGCGCGCGACGGCCCGCGCCGCGGACTCCGCCATCGCCGAGATGGCGCGCCTGATCGAAACCGGCGAGCAAGGGCGCGCGCGCTTCGTGCGCCTCGCGGATCGCGCTGCGCAACTGTATGTTCCGGTCGTTCACTCAATGGCGGCGCTGACATTCCTGGGGTGGTTTGTTGGTCCGTCGCTGCTGCGCATGGCTGGTTTCGCGGTAGACGACCTCGGCCTGCGCATCGCGCTGCAGAACGCCGTCGCGGTGCTGATCATCACCTGCCCGTGCGCGTTGGGATTGGCGGTGCCCGCGGTGCAGGTCGTGGCGACCGGTCGTTTGTTTCAACGTGGCGTTCTTGTCCGTGCGCGCGATGCGTTGGAGCGCTTGGAGCAGGTCGACACCATTGTCTTCGACAAGACGGGCACTTTGACACTGGGCAAGCCGCGATTGGCGTCGTCGCCTGATGAGACAGTACTGGCTGAAGCCGCGACCCTGGCGCGCGCCTCACGTCACCCATTATCACGTGCGCTTGCGCAAGCCGCCGGCCAAGGCGGCGTCGCCGATGACGCGCGCGAGGTCCCCGGCGATGGCGTCGAAGCGACGGTACGCGGCAAACCTGCGCGCTTGGGCCGTCGCGCATTCGTTGCGGCGCAAGCTGACGACGCCGACGACGCAGCCATGGAGCTTTGGTTTGCCATCGAAGGCGAACCCCCAACACGCCTTGCCTTTGAGGATGCGCTTCGCCCAGATGCGCGAGCCGTAGTCGCCGCCCTGCAGCGCCGCGGCTATCGCATCGAACTTCTTTCCGGCGACCGTCCGGTTGCGGTAGCGTTGGCCGCCAGCGCTGCGGGGATTGCAGCATGGAGCGCATCGGTGCGTCCCGCGGAAAAGCATGCCCGGCTCGAAGTCCTGCGCGCGGAAGGCCGCAAGGTGCTGATGGTTGGCGATGGCTTGAACGATGCGGCGGCGCTCGCGGGCGCACATGCGTCGGCGTCGCCAGGGACGGCGGTGGAGGCCAGCCAGGCGGCGTCGGACATCGTGTTCCAGGGCGCTTCGCTTTCGCCGCTGATCGAGGCGCTCGATGTGGCCAAGGGCGCCAAGGGCCGCGCCGTGGAAAACCTTTGGTTCTCGGCGCTCTACAACCTCATTGCCGCGCCGCTGGCCGCGGCGGGCTTCCTGACACCGCTGATCGCGGCCCTGGCCATGTCAGGTTCCTCGATCATCGTGACGCTCAATTCACTGCGCTTGCAGATCGTGCGGAGCAGGCCATGGGCGTGATGGTGTTCTTGATCCCAGCCGCGCTCATCCTGGGCGGCATCGGCCTGGCGGCGTTCTTCTGGAGCTTGCGTTCGGGGCAATACGACGATCTCGAAGGCGCCGCTCATCGCATCCTGATCGACGACGAAGAATGACCGGGCGGGCTGGCGCGCGCATCGCCAGGCATTATGATCGGTGCATGAAACTGATTTCGTTCGAATGGGAAGGCGCGCCGCGTTTCGGCGGCGTGCGCGACGACGCAGTTGTTGATCTCACCGGCCGCATCCAAGACATCACCTCTTTGCGTGATTTGATCGCCGCGGGAGCGCTGGATGCGGCGCGCGAGGCGATCGAGCGTGAGCCGAGTCTCGCCGCATTCGACGGAGTGACGCTGCTTCCTGTCATCCCCGATCCTGGCAAAATCGTGCTTGTGGGCGGCAATTATCGTGAACATCGCGAAGAAATGGCGCGCAAGGATGCGCCGGTCCATCCAATGCTGTTCACTCGCTTTCCCGAGTGCCAAGTCGGCCATCGTGAGCCGCTTGTTGCGCCGCGCGCTTCGCAACAATTCGACTACGAGGGCGAGATCGCGGTGGTGATAGGCCGCGCCGGTCGCAATATCGCGCGCGAAGAAGCGCTGGCTCATTTGGCCGGTTACTCGGTCTACAATGACGCAACCGTCCGCGACTGGCAGCGCCACACCGCGCAGTTCACGCCGGGAAAGAATTTCGACGGCACCGGCGCGTTTGGGCCATGGCTGTTGACCGCGGATGAAGTGGCGGACTATCGCGATCTCACGCTGACGACACGACTCAATGGAGAAGTGATGCAGCACGCATCGGCGCGCGACCTCATCTTCGACGTCGAGGCGCTGATCGCATACATCTCCGCGTTCACGACGCTTCGCCCTGGCGACGTCATCGTTACTGGCACCTGCGGCGGCGTCGGGTTTGCGCGCACGCCGCAGGTGTTCTTGAATCCGGGCGATATCGTCGAAGTGGAAGTGAGCGGGGTGGGCGTGCTGGCCAATCCGGTGATCGCGGAGCCTTAGCTTCCCTTGGCCTTGGCGATGAGCGTGTCGTCGATTTCGCGTGCGCGCACCGCGGCAGGACGACTCATGATGCGACCCAAGTACCCCATGAACGTCGGCCGCTTTTCGATCGTGCCGAACTGCGTACCCCAGCCGATCTGCGCGCCGAGATAGACGTCCACGGCGGAAAACATGTCGCCCAACACATAAGGGCCGGGCGCGATCGCCGTCTCAAGCGCGTCCATCACCGCCTCGCGCGAACCGTACCCAACCATGCCGCGCTTGTCGTCCGGTACAACAACGCCAAGCGCCTGGTTGCTGGCCATGGCTTCGACGGGTCCGGCCGCGTAGAACATCCAGCGCAGATAAGCGCCGCGGCGTGGATCGCCGATCGGCGGCGCCAGCTCGGTTGCGGGAAATGCGTCCGCTAAATAGGCGCAAATTGCCGCGCATTCGGTGATGACCGTGTCGCCGTGCTTCAGCGCCGGCACCTTGCCCATCGGGTTGATCGCCAGATAGTCAGGCGCCTTCATGGTTGTACCATACTCAAGCAAGACGGTT
>CAYRHK010000309.1:0-2978 GCA_964423825.1 uncultured Terricaulis sp.
GGTCACGTGCAGCGTATCGCAGAGCTGGCGAACGAAGGTTTCTACGATGGCGTGGTGTTTCACCGCGTCATCGACGGCTTCATGGCGCAAGGCGGCGACCCAACGGGGCGCGGGACCGGCGGCTCGAAAAGGCCGAACTTGAAAGCCGAGTTCTCAGGCGAGCCGCATGTGCGCGGCGTTTGCTCGATGGCGCGCACGAACGACCCGAACTCGGCGAACAGCCAGTTCTTCATCTGCTTCGACGATGCGCGGTTTTTGGACCGCCAATACACAGTCTGGGGTCAGGTGACGTCGGGCATGGAGCACGTCGACGCGCTGCCGAAGGGCGAACCGCCGCGCAATCCCGGGAAGATCGTGAGCGCGCGGGCGGCATAGCGGCGATGCACGGCGTTCGCCGTGGCGCGGGTCAGATTGAAAGTCCGACCTCGCCCTCGATGATCTCACGGCGCATTTCGGGGCGCGCACCCGGCGCCCAGCGCGGCACGCGATGTACAACGCGGTAGCGCAGTGGCCCGCCGTCCTCGGTTTCACTGCGCTCCAGCGGCGGCGGGATGCAGACGAATTCGGTTTCGAGTTCGTCCGGAGACGCGCGCACGGTCGAATAGCCATAGCCACCGAAGTCGACGAATTCCAGGTGCGGCGCGTTATCGGGATTGCTCGCGGCGCGCGCTTGCGCGGGATCGTCGGTGTCGCGCAGCACCAGAGCCGCGCGAACACCGTGCAGCAGCGTCGTGTTGAGCGCGCATTGCATCGAGCCATCGGGTCGGTCGTGCACGTAGAATGGCCGCAGCGGATTATCGCGCGGAAAGGTCAGCGCCTGCACCTCCGCAGCGCCCGCCTGCGAGATTGAACCGGTGACAAACTCGACGCCGACGGGTTCGAATGGGCGCGGCGGCAACGTTTCGCTCGTATAGCCCGCCCAGAACGAGTGCTTGTCGCCAACGCAGATCGTGAGGCCGGTGATGCCTTCATCGCGCACCATGCCGAAGATCTCGGCGTGCTCGACCACATAGGAACGATTGTAGTCGCCATACTCCGTGCTCGGCCACATGGGCGCGAACTCGGGTGGCAGATTTTGCGGATCGCTGCGCCAGGTGAGCGTGCCGAACGAGTGGCCCCAGATTTTCCACGGCGCCTCCGCGGCGCGCAGCCGCTCCTTGAACCACGCCATCTGCTCGATGCCGAGATAGGCCTGCGGGGGCTCGTTGGCCTGCGGGTTGGCAATTTCCGTTTCGCCAATGCGGAGCGTGGCCGGCGCGCCGCCCGGGCACTCACGCCCTGCTTCGAGGATATCATTGGCCATCTCCGGCATGAAACCGAAGCCCAATGAAGGCAGGTTCGCGCCGTCGATAGGCGCTGACATGAACGAACGATTGTCGGTCAAGATCATGTCGACGTTCTTGCCGAACTTGAACGCGCGCTCGATCCGCAGAGCGCGAATGGCGACGAGATTGTTGGGCTCTTGGCTGACGCCGCGCGCGTCAATGTCGGTGAGCGGCGCGTTCGTGACGGCGGGCGCTTCGAACGCATCGCCTGCGCCGGGCTTGGCAACGCGCGCCGGCTGGTACTCGTACCATGCTTGGCTCGCCGCCACCTTCAGAGCCTGCGCCGGTTGCGCCGCTCCGAAAATCTGTTCTTGGCTTTGGTAGCCTTGCCACGAGAATTCGTGATTGTCCCACACCGGCACGAACGGCCAACGCGCGCGCGCATCCTGCAGGTCGGGATCGGTGAGAAAGCCCTTATAGACGGCGCGATAATCGTCGAGGTCGACTGGAAAATGGAAGTTGCGCACCTTCTTGCCGGTTGGGTAGCGAACGTTGCCGCGCAAGCGCCGACCGCGATCCAGGCCGTTCGGAGCGTCCTCGGGGTAGCGGATGATTTCGTAGATGAAGTCCCCGAGGTGCAGCACGAAACTCAGCTGCTCCGCGCGCGGCCGGCGCACATCCTCATAGATCATGCGACGATAGGCATTCAGCGCGCTGTTTGTGGGATCCTGGCAGCTGACGAACGCGAAACGCACTGGTCGGTCGTCGTTCGGGACCGGCGCCGTGAGGGTGCGGCCGACGCGGCTCATGTTTCCGACCTCGTCGACGAAGCGGTACCAGTATTCGCGCGCAGGCCTCAGGCCCGCGGCAAGGAAGCGGCAGGTCCAGTCGGTCGCGGCGCTCACCTCAACGTCGCCGCGTGCGACGATGCGAGCGAAGGCCTCGTCGCTGGCGACCTCCACCATCAGCCGATGGGCGGTTGCGTCATCATCCGGTGCGCGCCGCGTCCACAGGATCACGCTGTCTGGCGCTGGATCGCCGGACGCCACGCCTTGCGGGAAGAGATCACGCCGTTCCGTGCGCGCGCCCGTGGGTGTGTGGGCGCAACTCCGGCCGACAGCGAGGGCCGCACCCAGCGCCGCCGCTTGCGCCAACAGAGCCCTGCGCGTTGTTCGTCCGCTCATCGCTTTCCCTTCGCGTTGTGGCGCAAAGGTCTGCGAAGCACGGTGCGGGGCAAGCGGAGATCGATAGAGCGCAGAATCAGCGGGACCGGCGGGCGTTTACGCGCGCGCCAGCAGGGAGCGCGCCCGTGTCTTAGATCAGCCTCGCCATGTGCACGGCGGTGTCGGCCATGCGGTTGGAGAAGCCCCATTCATTGTCGTACCAGGTGAGGATCGAGCACAGCGTGCCTTCCATCACCTTGGTCTGATCCATGTGGAAGATCGACGAGTGGGGATCGTGGTTGAAGTCGATCGAGACATTCGGGCTTGTCGTATAGCCGAGGATGCCCTTGAGCTGCTGCTCTGCGGCGCGCTTGATCGCGGCGTTGATCTCGTCCTTCGTGGTGCTCTTCTTCGCCATGAATTTCAGGTCGACCACCGAGACATTCGGCGTCGGCACGCGCATCGCGAAACCGTCGAGCTTGCCATTCAGTTCGGGAAGCACGAGGCCGACGGCCTTCGCGGCGCCGGTCGAGGTCGGGATCATCGAGAG
>CAYRHK010000310.1:0-2943 GCA_964423825.1 uncultured Terricaulis sp.
AGATCGACTCCGTAGTGGCTGACGATCCGGAAGTCTCCCTCATTGAAACCCAAGTGCGCATGGGCGTCGCTGTGCGCATGGCTGTACTGGAAGCGCTCGCAAGCCGCGTCGACAATGGAGGGCCACGCTGATGTGGATGTTCCTGCTGTGGTGGTGCGTTGATGACACCCTGGCGGCAGCGCTTAACCTACCAGGACTCGGCACACTGCCGATCTGGGTGCCGCTGATCATCGCCATCGCCTTTTCTACGACCGTCAACGTCGCGGCGAAGCGCCCGGTGAGAGAACGGAATTAATGATCCGGCCAACCCTAATTCGCAACGTGCAGCTGATCGACCCCGCAAAGAACAAGGTGGAGCGCGGCGGCATTCTGTTCGCGGACACGATCCTAGACGTGGGCGCGATCGCGGGCGCACCGGACGACGCCGAGATCATAGACGCAGACGGCCATCACCTTGCGCCGGGCCTCATCGATATGCGCGTCACTATCGGTGAACCCGGCGCCGAGCACAAAGAAACGTTCAAATCAGCAGGCCGCGCTGCGGCGGCGGGCGGCGTCACCACTCTCGTCATGATGCCGAACACGACGCCGGTGATCGACGACCAAAGCCTAGTGGATTACGTTCTGAGGCGCGGTCCCGATCGCGCGGGCGGCGTGCGCATACTGCCCGCCGCCGCGCTCACCAAAGGCCTGGGCGGAACTCAGATGACCGAGATCGGTCTGATGGCCGAAGCCGGCGCTGTGCTGTTCACGAACGGCGACCACCCTTTGGCGGACAGCCGGTTGATGCGCCGCGCGCTGTCCTACGCCAGCGCCTTCGGCGCACTGGTCGCGCACCGCCCGCAGGACGTGTATCTCGGCGAAGGCGGCGTCATGCACGAGGGCGAACTCGCCGCGCGCCTGGGTCTGCCCGGTATTCCGGCCACTGCTGAGGCCATTATGGTCGAGCGAGATCTCGCACTCGCGGCATTGACGAACGGACGCTTGCTGCTCGACATGCTCTCGGCGGCGGCTTCGTTGCCGTCGCTCACGCGCGCGAAGGATGCTGACGTCGCGGCGTTTGCAAGTGTGAACGTCCACCACCTCGTGCTCAATGAACACGACGTCGACGGCTATCGCACTTTCGCCAAGCTCTCACCGCCACTTCGTAGCGAAACCGATCGCAAAGCGCTCGTTGAGGCCGTTGCAGGCGGGTTGATCGACGTGATCGTCTCGGGCCACGACCCCCAACCGCCTGAAGAAAAGCGCTTGCCCTTCGAGGAAGCGGCGTTCGGCGCGGTTGGCCTGGAGACGCTGATGCCCGCTGCGCTCTCTCTGTACCACCAGGGCGACCTTGAGTTGACCAGACTGTGGCGCGCGATGAGCGCCAGGCCGGCGGAAATACTAAAGCTCCCGCAAGGCCGCCTCGCCAAAGGCGCGCCTGCCGACCTCGTCCTCGTCGACATCGGCGCACCGTTCAAACTCGATTCCGATCATCTCAAATCGAAGTGCAACAATTCGCCCTTCGACGAAAAATTGCTGCAAGGCGCCGTGAAACAGACATTCATCGGCGGCAAGCGTGTGTTCAACGCGGAAGCTTAAAGGGAGGCGCATATGCGTGCAGCGGTGGTGGTCTTGGCGGCCTTGGCTTCGGCCTGCGCGACGCAACCCATCGGACCCGGAGACCCCGGCCGCAACGGCGCGCCGCCGCCGATCCCGCTCGACGGCCCAATCGCCTATCGCTGCAGCGACGGCACCCAATTGATGGTGGAAGTCGACGGTTCTCAGGCGCGGGTGGCCATCGTCGGCGGCCCCTCAATGGTGCTGCCAAGCGCAGGCGAGAGCAATTACACCAACGGCCGCTACAGCTTCCGTGGCGGCGGCGACGCCGCTCAATGGGCCGTGGGTCGAGCCGCGCCCGTCAATTGCCGTGGCAGCTGACCTCAAGCTCTTCGCCGTCCTGGTGGGCGGCAAACACGCGCGCGCAAACATCGAGTTGCACGATGTGCAGTTCATCGCCGCGCGCACGATAGAAGAAGCTATCCCCGCCTTACGCGAGCGTTGGTGGGGAACGCCGTCATCGCTGCATATCGACGCTTACGCCGAACTTAACGTCGTTGACGGCCATCGCATCGCATTGTCCAAAGAACTCGGCCAACGCGAGGTTTCGCTCTACTTCGTCAACACGGGCGGCTATCGCGCGGGCGTCTTCTGCGAAGAGCACGCTTACTCGTTTCACATTGGCGCCGACAAACGCGCGGTGTGGGCTGCCGCGAAGCGTCGCGCCCAATTTGCTCAGCAGCATCAGGACAATTTCGACCTCATCGACGATGTGGTTTGCATCGACGAGGCCTTGGCGCAGCAAAGCCTGCGCATCCATCTCACTCCTTTGCCAGGCGTCCCCGACGACATCCGCATTGTCGCTGACTACATCAAGCTGAGCTAGCCATCCAGTACACCGCTTTCCGCCAGAGCCTTGAACCACGCGTACGACGCCTTCGGCGTGCGCAAGCCGCTAGCGCGATCCATCGCGACGAGCCCGAACTTCGAGCGATACCCCTCCGCCCATTCCCAATTGTCGATCAGCGTCCAATGGAAGTAGCCACCGATGTCGCATCCCGCCTCCATCGCGCTCTTCACCGCCTCCAGATGTTCCCGCAGGAATGCGACGCGGAATTGATCATCAAGTTCGGCGGGGCCATCGCTGAACGGATCGGAACAGCCATTCTCAGTGATCAGCACACGCGGGTTGGCGTACTCGTCGCGAAGCCGGATCAGCACTTCGTGCAAGCCCGATGGGTCCACGTGGCGGCCAAAGGCGTCAAGCTCCACGCCCGCGGGCGGATCCGCTGGCGCCAGGTGGCTCGGCGCGCCCCAATCGAAGCGCATGTAGGATGGCGCGTAATAATTCACGGTGTAGTCTTTGACAAACCCATGGCCTAAATGTAGTCCTCGGCTATTCGA
>CAYRHK010000311.1:0-2932 GCA_964423825.1 uncultured Terricaulis sp.
AGACGCTGAGGCGTTCGAGCCGCGCGATCCCGCTAAGCTTTCGTTCGTGACCCAGACCACGCTATCGGTCGACGACACCGCCGCAATGGTGGCGGCGCTGCAGCGACGTTTTCCGGGCATTGCCGCCCCGCACAAGGAAGACATCTGCTACGCCACCACCAATCGCCAGGACGCCGTGAAGGCGATCGCCGAGACCGCCGACCTAGTCCTGGTGATCGGCTCGCCAAAGAGTTCGAACTCTGTGCGCCTCGTCGAAGTCGCGCTGCGCGCCGGCGCCAAGGCCGCGCGCCTGGTGGCCTCCGCCGACGACGTCGACTGGTCCTGGTTCGCGAGCGTCGCCCGCGTGGGCGTTACCGCGGGCGCCAGCGCCCCGGAAGATCTGATCGACGGCCTCA
Organism: uncultured Terricaulis sp.; assembly: GCA_964423825.1. Taxonomy (GTDB): domain Bacteria; phylum Pseudomonadota; class Alphaproteobacteria; order Caulobacterales; family Aquidulcibacteraceae; genus Vitreimonas. The sequence goes on from CAYRHK010000311.1 coordinate 396, forward strand.
TCGCCGCCATCGCGGCGCGCTTTGACGCGCGCGTCGAGGAGGTGCGTGTCACCCAAGAGGACGTCGTGTTCAAACTGCCGCGGGTGTTGGCGGAGTGATGTGATGTTGAGACGTGAGTTCATTCTGTCGGCTATCGCCATGTCCGCGACTGGACCCTACGCCCACGCCCAAACCATTGAGTTCGAAGTGGGGCAGATCTGGACGTTGATACCGCCGAGCTCCCCTGACGCTCGCATTCGCATCGGACGCATTGAGGACAATGGGGCGACGTTGCACATTTCGCTTTGGGGCGTTCCGGCGCCCGTCGCAATCGCTCACATCGTTGGCCCTACGCTCATCGCCGGCCATCTGCCGGTGGCCGCCGCTTCACTGCGCGCGTCGATCGATCGCATCGTAGACGAAGCTGCGCCCCCAGAATTGGATTTCGAGCAAGGCTATCGGACTTGGCGAGAAGCCAATGGCGGCGCCTTCACATTGACCGTCCCGGAAATCGTCGACGTGCTGGTGCAGTCAATTCAGGGCGATCTAGGCGCTCCGGCCAAGTGAGCGCAATCGCAGACCTAGTCGACCGCGCAATCGCCGAAGCACGCGCACACGACCCTGCCAGAATCCCGCTCATCGGCGTCGCCGGCGCGCAAGGCTCGGGCAAGTCCTACCATTGCCGCGCCTACGCCGCCGCGCATCCGCGAGTCGCGCACTTTTCACTGGACGATGTGTACTTCACCAAGGCCGAGCGCGCGCAGCTCGCCAAACGCTTTCATCCGCTGTTCGCCACGCGCGGCCCGCCCGGCACGCACGCCGTGGGCTTGGCGCTCGCCACGATCACCGCGCTGCGCAACGCCCAACCCAACACCGAAACGCCGTTGCCGCGCTTCGACAAAGTCAGCGACGATCGCGCGCCGGAACACGCAGGGCCGCGCTTCAAGGGCCGCCCCGATGCGATCCTATTCGATGGCTGGTGCCTGGGCGCCCTGCCCGACGACTTGGACGCCGCGCCGATCAATGCGCTTGAAAATGAAGAGGACGCCGACGGCCGCTGGCGCGCCCAGATCAACAAGGACTTGGTCGAACGCTACCAGCCCTTCTTCGCCGCTTTCGACGCCATCATTTATCTGAAGGCGCCGAACTGGGAGATCGTGCGCGCCTGGCGCGGCCAGCAGGAAATCGACACCCTCGGGCGTGCACTCGCGCCTCAAGAGGATGCGCGCCTCGATCGCTTCATCCTCCACTACGAGCGGATTACGCGCACGATGATGGCCGGGCGCCATAGTGCGAAACTGGTTGTGCACCTGGATGAAGCGCGGAATGTGGTGCGAGTGGAGAGAAAGGTCCACTAGCGCCATGGCCGTTTACACGCCCCTCGCCGACGCCGACATCTCCAGGCTGCTCGACCAATACGACATCAGGCGCGCGCTTTCATGCGACGCCATCGCCGAGGGCGTGGAGAACACCAACTACCGCCTCACCACCGAAATCGGGCGCTTTGTTCTGACCATCTTCGAGAAGCGCGTGAGCGAGAACGACTTGCCGTTCTTCATGGGCCTGATGGCGCAACTCGCCGCCCGCGGCTTCCCCGCGCCCAAGCCTGTCCCCACCCGCGCGAGCGCGCTCATCACCCATGTGTGCGCCAAACCTTGCGCCATTGTGACCCACCTCGATGGCGCCTGGCCCCGCGCGCCGCACGTTACCCATTGCGCGGCGATTGGCGCGGCGCTGGCGCGCATGCACGTAGCGCTGAGCGATTTCTCTTTGGTGCGCGCCAACGCTCTCTCGCTGGACGGCTGGGAACACCTGATCACACCCCGCCTTGCGCAAGCGGAGCTCGTGCGCCCCGGTCTCGCAGCCCTGATAGCAACAGACATGGCCGCGGTGCGAGCGGCTTGGCCCAAGGCGCTGCCGCGCGGGGCCATTCACGCCGATCTCTTTCCCGATAACGCGCTCTTTGTCGGCGATGAACTAACAGGCGTCATAGACTTCTATTTCGCGTGCACTGACTATCTCGCCTACGACCTCGCCATATGCATCAATGCATGGTGCTTCGCCGAAGAGCGCGACTACGACATCACGCGCGCAAGTGCGATGGTCTCCGCCTACGAAGCGATCCGCCCGCTCAACGCCCAAGAACGCAGAGCCTTCCCCACGCTGTGTCGCGGCGCGGCGTTGCGCTTCTTCGCAACGCGCCTGGCCGCTTGGGACGACACGCCCGCGGGCGCGCTGGTGAAACCGAAGAACCCAATCGAATATGCCGACAAGCTCGCGTTTCATCGTATGGCGACAACGGCGACAGATTACGGCGCCTAGGCAATCTATCCCCCACCCTGTGCGATGCACTAAGCTCGCGCGAATCCCATGAGCAACACGGTCGATATCTGGACGGACGGCGCCTGCAGCGGCAACCCCGGCCCTGGAGGTTGGGGCGCTATCCTGCATTACGCGGGCGTCGAGAAGGCGCTCTCCGGCGCCGAGGCCGCCACCACCAACAACCGCATGGAGCTGACCGCCGCGATCGAGGCCCTGAACGCGCTGAAGCGCCCCAG
>CAYRHK010000312.1:0-2925 GCA_964423825.1 uncultured Terricaulis sp.
GGCAGAACCGCCGATTTCGCCGATCATGATGATCGCTTGGGTTTCGGGGTCGCCGAGGAACATCTCCAACACGTCGATGAACTCAGTGCCTTTCACAGGGTCGCCGCCGATGCCGACGGCGGTGGTTTGGCCCAAGCCTTCGTTGGTGGTTTGAAACACCGCTTCGTAGGTGAGCGTGCCGGAGCGCGAGAGCACGCCGACTTTGCCCTTCGAGAAAATCTGACCTGGCATGATGCCGATCTTGCACTCGTTCGGGGTCAGCACGCCCGGACAGTTCGGGCCGATCAGGCGCGACTTGGATTTCTCGAGCTTCGCTTTCACGCGCACCATGTCGAGCACCGGGATGCCCTCTGTGATGCAGATAATAAGTGGGATTTCGGCGTCGATTGCCTCTTCGATCGCGGCGGCGGCTCCTGGGGGCGGCACGTAAATCACGGTGGCGTCGGCGCCGGCCTTTTCCTTGGCTTCAGCGACCGAGGCGAACACTGGCAAGCCCAGATGCGTTGTGCCGGCTTTCCCCGGCGACACGCCGCCGGTCATCTTGGTGCCGTAGGCGATGGCCTGTTCGGAGTGGAAGGTGCCGTTCTTGCCGGTGAAGCCCTGGCAGATGACGCGCGTTGATGCATTGACGAGAATGGACATGCGACCTCGAACCCCTCCCCCGCCGGCTCAGCGAAGCGGAAGCGACATAGCCCAGGCAACCTCCGATGCAAACCCTGCCTAATCGGCGTTCGCCACCCGTTGCCAGCTGACAATCTGATAGCCCCGCTCAGCCATACACTCGTTCATCGCGCGCTGGATACGTTGCTCCTGGCGCGCCCGATTGGTGCGCGAGATGAGATAGATGCTGAGAGGGAGTGCGACGACCATGGCCGCACCCGCTGCGCTCGTCGCGCTTGCGATGGATCCGGTCGAGCCGGCTCCCGCGGCGAGCGCGACCCCGCCGACGGCGTATGTCGTAGCGGCGCCTTCGACAACGTTGACGGCGCCTATGGCCACCAGGTTGGGATCTTCAAGTCGACCGCGACATTCCTCAAGCGCGGCTTGATAGGCTGTGGCGTCGGCCGGCGCCGTCGACATCACTGGAGAGTGTGGTCGAGGTCCGCCCACGCAGGCACTGAGCGTCAAAGCCACAATCGCAAGCCAAGGTCCGTACCGCATAGTTTCACCCCATGATGAAGGCGTTGAGCTTGTTGCCGTCGGGGTCGCGGAAATAGCCGGCGTAGAATCCGGGGAAGCGTTCGCCGGGCGGGCCCTCGCAAGGCGCGCCGAGCGAGCGGGCAAGATTATAGACTGCATCGACCTGCTCTCGGTTCTTGCACTCCAGCGCCACCATGACGCCGTTGCCGACGGTGGCCGCTTCGCCATTGAACGGCTTGGTGAGGCCGATGCCGGCGCCGCCGCCTTGCTCGCCCCAGGCGATGAAGGTGTCGCTCTCCATCATGCGCTTAGTGCCAAGCGCTTCTGCGATCTTGTCGTAGAAGGCGGCGGCGCGCGGGAGGTCATTGGTGCCGAGTGTGACGTAGCCGATCATGGTGTGCTCCTTATCTCTGACTGCTCACGTTGGAAGCTTGCTTGGAACCCTGGGCTCCGCGAGCGATGCTCGATACTTGGGATCATCTTTCCGCGCGAGTGTCAGGTCGACAAATCTTCTGCGTAAGCGCGCACGGACTCCGGCAACGCCGTTAGGTCCCTCGCGTCGAAGGAGAGCTGAAGATGAGTGCGACAAATTTCGGCGACGGCGTGAGCCTGGGCCTCATCGCGCCGACGCTTCAGGGGGTGTCGGCTTGATTGCTTAGAAACCCACATCTTGTGAAGCGCGAAGACGCGCGGATCAACGCACACCATTGTCAGCGGCAAGCCGTCTTCGCCGATTACTGTCTCCTCGATCTTCGGCGCGTTGATCAGCCATTGGAGGCCCTCAATCGGCATCGGTTCCAAGTCGCCAGTGACATCGCTCACGCGCGGTGTGATTTGAGAGCGCATGAACGCAGCGTCTTCTGGGCATATGAGTTCGACGATGTATCCGGCGTCGTTGGTTGCGCTGAAGCCATACATCTGGCCGGTGGAAAACGACCGGTCGATCTTCTTCAGAATTCCTATCACGCCTGCCGCCCTTGCTTCGTGTAAGGCGAGTTTCAGCGTGCGGCGCGCGTCGAACAGAAAGTCGGCATCGCCAGTCGCCACTAGATCAGAAGCAAACAACACACCCGCCCTTGCTTCGTAGGCAAATAGCGAGTTGGTTCCAACAATTACTAGATGCTCGCCAAGCAGCTTAGCATCGGAGAGGGCCCGGATGATTTTGGCGGCAATACCTGGCACGCGATTGAGGCGTAGCGCCTTGTTCACTGGCGCCATTTGCGCAAGGCGTTGTTCAAGGGTCTTGAGACGTGTTCGTAATACGGTTCGTTGCCGGATGTAGTCGGCTTTGATGGCTTCCGTCTCCGCCGAACGTGGGCCGAGCGACTTTTCTACGTTTCGAATCTTTCGATAGAGGTAGTCCTGGCCATTGCGCTTCACCCAGCGCATCGACCCCACATATTTTCCATCGTAGCTGTGCAGGAACTGACGAGCTGCCTCACGATACGGAGAGTAGATTTGCTGAACGTCGATCAGTTGCCGACGCTGTTCGTTCGTCATCTCGATGTGTATTAATCCGGGGACGTTCACGGCCACAACTCATTGTTTTATATAACTTTGCCACTTTAATCCTCCGATTTTGGTCAGAAGGTGGCAAAGTCATATATTTCATGAGCTTACGTCGATTCTAATCTCGAAGCCACAGACGGCTCCTTTTTCGAACAAAAGCGGAACGCGCGTGGTTCTCGATGGGGCCGAAGGCTGTCCCTACCCCTTCACCGCCTTCACGATCTTGCGCGCGGCGTCTTCCAGATCATCCGCGCTGATCACGTTCAGGCCGCTTTC
>CAYRHK010000313.1:0-2868 GCA_964423825.1 uncultured Terricaulis sp.
ATGGCGCCGAGATTTTCAACGCGTTCAAGCAGGATGACTTGCATCTCTCATCCTCCTCACTGAACCGCGAACGGCAAGAGCGCGAGTTCGCGCGCGAGCTTGATGGCCCGGGCGAGTTCGCGTTGCTTTTTGGCCGAAACCGCGGTGATGCGGGCCGGGACGATCTTGCCCTTTTCGCTGATGTAGCGCTGGAGCAGCTTCACATCCTTGTAATCGATCTTCGGCGCCTGGGCGCCGGAGAACGGGCACACCTTGCGGCGGCGTCCGAACGGACGGCGCGCCGGAATATTGGCGATGTTGAATTTTTGGGAGCCGCCTTTCATGGGTCTGTTCTCCTATTCTTCGTAGCCAGTGTCGTCGTAGCCGCCCATGTCTTCTCCGTCGCGGCCTTCGCGACGGGCGCGACGGCGCTCTTCGCGGTCGCGACGCGCCAGAATGGGTGAGGGCTCGCTATCGAGTTCTTCCACGCGGATGGTCTTAAAGCGCATGATGTCTTCGTTGATCTTCAGACGCCGCTCGAGTTCGGAGATGGCGCTGGTCGGCGCTTCGATGTTCAAGAGCGCGTAGTGACCCTTGCGGTTCTTCCTGATGCGGTAGGTCAGGTTGCGCAGCCCCCAATACTCGGTCTTGGCGACGTCGCCGCCGAGTTCCTTGACCGTCTTGGTGATGTCTTCGACGAGCGTGTCGACTTGCTGCGGCGAGATTTCTGGCCGCGCAATGAATACATGTTCGTAATACGCCATGGGACCTTTCCCTAATGACCGGCGGCGCTTGAGCCGGCGGGAAACCGGCCAAACGATGGACCCCGGGCGGCATCATGCCCCCGAGGCCGCAGATCGCGAAGGCGCGGTGGATAAGGCAAAGGCTGGGGGAAGGCAAGGGTGCAACCAAGGGCTGGCGTCAATCGACGACGCCACATGCGATGCGGGCGCCGCCGCCGCCAAGGGGAGAAGGAAGGTCGCTGTAATTGTCGCCCCCGGCGTGAATGACGAGCGCGCGACCCCGGACATCGGCGAGCGCCAGCCGAGCAGCGTGAAGCGATAGGGTCGCCGTCCCATCGCTTGCGACGTAGATGTAGGGAAGATCGCCAATGTGGCCAGCGCCCGCCGGCCCTTCGTGCCTGGCCGAGTTCGAGGGGTCAAAATGGCTGCCAGCACTGCCGGCGGGGACGGGAGCGCCCGGCGGGCTGGGGGAAGCGGCGCAAGATCCGCCAGCGTGGACATGGAAGCCATGCGTCCCGGGTGGAAGCCCGCGAAGATTCAGCATCAACGTCAACCCATCGGCGCTGTCGCTCAGGGCGATATCGCCGATCGGCGCGCCTCGGCCCTCTGCGTTCGCCAAGAACATGTCCGCGCGGGCGCTCAGCGCGGTGTGCGGCCGCGGCGCGCCGAGGAGACATCCGGAGAGGGCAAGTCCAGCAAGCAACGGCATCGTGAGCGAGTGGCGCATGGTTGTGATCCCCTTGGCCGAGGCCCTGCGTAGTACGCCCCGGCATGAGGCCTGTCTTGCCGTTGTGACACTGCCTTCGTTGCGGTAGGGAGCGCCCATGAGCATAGCCTTTATCTTCCCCGGTCAGGGGAGCCAGGCGCCCGGAATGGGCAAGAGTTTGCACGACGCCTTCGCCGCCGCGCGCGAAGTCTTCCAAGAGGTCGACGAGGCGTTGGGCGAAAAGCTCTCAAGGCTGATCTTCGAGGGACCAACTGAAGAGCTGACGCTCACAGCAAACGCCCAGCCGGCGCTGATGGCGGTGAGCCTCGCGGCGATGCGCACGCTGGAGCGTGAATTCGCGATCGGCGCGGCTAAGGCGTCGTATGTGGCGGGGCACTCGCTGGGTGAGTATTCGGCGCTCGCCGCCGTTGGCGCGCTTTCGATCACCGATGCGGCCAAGCTCTTGCGAGCACGCGGCAATGCCATGCAGGCGGCTGTGCCCGTAGGCGAGGGCGCGATGGCGGCTTTGATCGGCAAGGTCGACGTGGCGCTCGCCGAAGAGATCGCCGCCAAGGGCGCGGAAGCGGGCGTCTGCGTCGTCGCCAACGACAATAACATCGGCAACGTGGTGATCTCCGGCTCGAAGGCTGGGATCGACGCCGCTTTGACCTACGCGAAGGAGAAGGGCGCGCGCGCCATCGCCTTGAATGTGTCGGCGCCCTTCCACTCGCCGCTGATGCAACCCGCGGCTGACGCCATGGCGGAAGCGCTCGCCGTGGCTGCGATTGCGCCGCTGGCTGCGCCTCTGGTGGCGAATGTCACAGCGCGGCCGGTGAACGAGCCTGCGACCATCCGCAAGCTGCTGGTTGAGCAAGTCACTGGCCGCGTGCGCTGGCGCGAGAGCGTTGAATGGATGGCCGGTGAGGGCGGGGTCACGCGCTTCGTCGAGGTTGGCGCCGGCAAGCAGCTCTCGGGCATGGTGAAACGCAATGCGCCCGACGCGGAGACGCTGGCGCTGAACGAACCCGCGGATTTGGAAGCGTTCGCTAAGACGCTTTAGGAGCTCTCAATATGTTCGATCTCACAGGCAAAACCGCGCTCGTCACCGGCGCATCCGGCGGCATCGGGGGCGCCATAGCCAAAGCGCTGGCCGCGCAAGGCGCGCGCGTGGCGCTTTCGGGTACGCGCGTCGAAGCGCTGGAGAAAGTGCGCGCCGAGATCGGCGGCGATCACCCGATCTGCCCATGCAATCTCTCCGACAGCGCAGCCGTCGACGCGTTGGTGGGGCAAGCCGAAGCCGCGCTCGGCGGCCGGCTCGATATTCTCGTCGCCAACGCCGGCATCACCAAGGACGGCCTGCTGCTGCGCATGAAGGACGAGGACTTCCAAACCGTCCTAAAGATCAATCTGGAGAGCTATTTCAGGCTTTCGCGCGCCGCC
>CAYRHK010000314.1:0-2831 GCA_964423825.1 uncultured Terricaulis sp.
ATCTACTCACCGTTCGTCACCTTGAGGAGCGGCGGCTACATCGTCCTCAACCAAGCTGAGGCCTTGGTGGCGATCGATGTCAATTCTGGGCGCGCCACTCGTGAGCGCAACATCGAGCAAACCGCCCTCAAAACCAATCTCGAGGCAGCTGACGAGGCGGCGCGGCAGATGCGACTGCGCGACCTCGCTGGGCTCATCGTCATCGATTTCATCGACATGGAGGAGCAGAAGAACGACCGCGCCGTCGAAAAGCGCATGAAAGACAACCTACGCTTTGACCGCGCACGCGTGCAGATGGGAAAGATTAGCGGCTTTGGTCTGCTGGAATTGTCCCGCCAGCGTCGGCGAACCGGCGTGCTCGAGGGCACTAGCCATGTTTGCGAACATTGCCAGGGTGCAGGCCGAGTGCGTTCGGTGGAATCAGCCGCACTGGCGCTATTGCGCGCCATTGACGAGGCCGCCGCCAGAAACAAGAACCACGCCATATCGGTGCAGGCGCCGACTGACGTCGCCCTCTATCTGCTAAACGAGAAGCGCGAAGCGCTTGCTGCTATCGAAGGCCGCCATGACGTGCGCGTGCGCGTGACTGCTGCTAGCGATCTTCGCGGAGGCGATTTCGGTATCGCCACCCAAGCGCTGCAATATGATGGCGACGACATCGAAACCGAAGCCGATGCGCCGCGCACTAGGGCGCCGAGACGGGACGCTGCGCCAGCGGCGGCGCCGACAGAACTCGATGAGACCGAAGACGGCGATGAGTCGGAGGAAGCTGTCGACGAAGTACGCGCGGAGGATCGCGACGGAGAGCGCACGGGCCGCAGACGTCGGGGTCGCAGAGGTGGGCGCCGCCGCCGCGGCGATGAGAACGAGGCACAAGATGAGGCCTCAGCTGTCCCCTCGCCCGAGGCCAAACGCGAGGCGGCGCCTGAGTCCCAGGGGGGCCGCCGTCGTCGTCGCGGGCGCGGGCGCAACCGACGCGTTTACGAAGTTGATGGTGGCGAGTGGCTCGATTTCGTCAGCGCCGATCTCAAACATCTTTCGCCGCGGCCTGAACCACGACAACACCAACGTCCCGAGCCGCGGCCGCCGAGATCCGTCCAAACAGAACGCGCAGTGCTCGAGGCGCCACCTGAAGCGGACGCGATCATGCCGACGTCGCGGGAGCCAAGCGCGGAACCCTCCGCTCCGAATTCTGTCCCTGAGCCCATCGAGACGATTGCGTTCGCTGTGGCGTCCCCTGCCGATCAACCTGCCGATGAGCCGTACGAACCGGATCAGGAGCGTCGAGACAAGTTCTTTTCTCGCCTCTCACGCTGGGCGAAAAAAAGCGGTTAGCGCCAAAGTCCATGCGCCGCGCCAGCGAAGGCTGCGTGGCGTATGGCCTTGTTTGCGCCTTAAAAAGGGGCTCAACATCGCCCCTTGCGGCCACGAGGTGCCAAGCATGTTTGCTCAAAGTCTGAGAGGAATTGGTCAGCGCACTTTTATCGCGGCAATCGCAGCTGTCGCGGCGCTGATGTGGCCCCAGGGAGCGCTCGCGCAAGGTCTCATTCGTGACGCCGAGATCGAGTCCACTCTTAAGGTCTATGCGACGCCGGTGTTGCAGGCCGCCGGGCTCAACCCAGATGATGTCGACATCTACATCATCAGCGACCCTTCGGTGAACGCGTTTGTTTCTGGCGGTCAGAACATTTTCGTGCACACGGGCTTATTGCTCGCTGCTGAGACGCCCAACGAAATAATCGGGGTGTTGGCCCACGAAACCGGTCACATTTCGGGCGGCCATTTGGCGCGCTCGCGCGAAGCGCAAACGCAAGCGCTTGGCCCCATGTTGATTTCGATCGGCCTGGGCGTTCTCGCCATTGCCGCTGGCGCGCCGCAGGCAGGCGCCGCGCTGATCGCCGGCTCCCAGCAGTTTGCGATGTCGAACTACGTACGCCACACCCAGGTACAAGAGTCGGCAGCCGACCAGGCGGCCGCGGAATTTCTCGAAGCGTCGGGTCAGTCTGGCCAAGGCCTCATCAGCTTCTTCAACAACAACATTCGACCCTACGAATTTCTGACGCGACGCGCACCCCCTTACCTGATGACGCACCCCTATTCGTCAGATCGTGTCGAGTCCCTTCGCCAACGCGTCGCGGACAGTCCCTATCTCAACACCGCGGACACGGAGGATAACCTCCGTCGCTTCCGTTTCATGCAAGCCAAGCTGATCGGCTTCATTCAGAGCCAAGGCCAAACACTTGCGCGCTATCCCGCGACCGACACGTCACAGCCGGCGCGCTATGCGCGAGCGGTCGCCTATTATCGCGTGTCAGACCTGGAGCATGCTCGCGCCGAACTCGATCAGTTGATCGCCGAGGACCCGCGCAACCCGTATTTCCAGGAACTGCTCGGCCAAATCCTGTTCGAGAACGGCCGCGCCGCGGAATCGATCCCCTTCCACCGCCGGTCCCTCCAGCTTTCGCCGGGCGAACCACTGCTGCAGATCAACTTGGCCCGCGCGCTGGTCGCCGCAGAGGGCCGCCGAGGCGCCGATGAAGCGCTGGACCTCTTGCAACAAGTGATTACCAAAGAACCTGACAACGCCTTCGCGTGGCGCGAAATAGCTTCTGTTCGCGACCTTCGCGGCGAACAGGGCCTCGCCGAACTTGCGTCTGCAGAACAAAACTTCGCGCTCGGAGATTATGGCGCGGCGTTGAGCTTCGCCGAACGCGCACGACGTTCGCTCGATCGCACGACGCCAGCCTACCAGCGCGCTACTGACATCGTAAACTTCGCAGGCTACGAGATGCGCGAGCGCGCTTCGGAAGCCGGTCGCGGCACCTAAGCCC
>CAYRHK010000315.1:0-2785 GCA_964423825.1 uncultured Terricaulis sp.
ATCCGCTGCATCGTTCGGTTTTGGCGTCCCAACAACCTCCCAACAGCGGACGGGATGAGTGTTGCACGGTTTGTACAGCGGTCGGATAGATTGCGCTCTATCCCCGCCTTTCGCGCCTCTCGTCGACCCCCACGACCCCCACCCATCCTCCCCCTTTCAGGGGGAGGAGCAGGTCAGCGCCACGGGACTCCTCCCCCTGAAAGGGGGAGGATGGGTGGGGGTCTGGCCCCCTACCCCACCGCATACGGCGTCGAGCGGAAGATCGCGAGTTCGTCTTCGTTCATGTCGGCGCCGATGTCGGCAAACAGCGGCGTCGACAGATAGCGTTCGCCAGTATCGGCCATCATGGCGAGGATGTTGGCGCCTTGCGGCGCGGTCTTGGCGATTTCGAGCGCGCCGGCGAGATTGGCGCCGGAGGTGATGCCGACAAACACACCCTCTTTCTGCGCCAAGTCTTGGGCGCAGCGCATGGCGTCGGCATTGGCGATTTGTACAAGTCTGTGCACGCGCGTCAGATCGACGTCGCCGGTGATCTTCGGGATGAAGTCCGGCGTCCAGCCTTGCATCGGGTGCGGCTTCCAGGCGGGGTGGCTGCCGGTGGCGGTGCCGTCGGGGTTTCGCTCTTGCGGCAAGCCGCTGGTCAAGAGCGGCGCATCGGCAGGCTCGCACACCACCACCTTGGTGTCGGGCAATTCGCGATGCAGCACGCGGGCGACGCCGTTCAACGTGCCGCCGGTGCCATAGCCAGTGACGAAATAATCCAGCTTGATGTCGCGGAAGTCGTCGACGATTTCGCGCGCGGTAGTGCGTTCGTGCATCTCGGGATTGGCGTCGTTCTCGAACTGCCGCGTCCAATACCAGCCGTGCGTGCGCGCAAGCTCGATCGCCTTCTGCACCATGCCGGTGCCGCGCAAGGGCGCGGGCGTGGTGATGACCTTGGCGCCCAGGAAACGCATCAGTTTGCGCCGCTCGACCGAGAAGCTCTCGGCCATGGTGACGACCAGCGGATAACCCTTGGCCGCGCACACCATGGCGAGCCCGATGCCGGTATTGCCGCTGGTGGCTTCAACCACGGTTTGACCAGGTTTCAGTTCGCCCGAGCGCTCGGCGGCTTCGATGACCCCTAGCGCCAAACGATCCTTCACCGAGCCCAACGGATTGAACGCCTCGACCTTCACCCAAAGGTTTACATGCGCTGGCGCCAGGCGATTAATGCGTACAACAGGCGTGCGCCCGATGGTTTGCAGGATGTCAGTGTAACGGGCCATGCGAAGGTCTCCAATTCGAAAGCCGCCAAACTCAAGGCGCCAAGCGCCGATGCGCGCACCCACGGTCACGCGCACTGCACTTACATATCGGGCCCGCGGTCAGAGCTGATCGTAGTTTCGCACCGCGAACGTATCGCATTGGCGAGCATCGCCGGAATCGAAGCCGCGACGAAACCACGTCATACGCTGCGCCGAGGAGCCATGCGTGAACTGACGCTCATCGCTGTTGCCCAGTGTGTCATCGCCGATCTGGTGAGCCGCGTTGAGCGCTTCACGCAGATCGGCGTCATCAATGACAAGCGTCGCGCGCGCGGTGTGCCCCCATACGCCGGCGAGACAATCGGCCTGCAGTTCGACGCGCACCGAGGTTTGGTTCTGCGTTTCACCGGGAATGCTGCGCTGGGTGGCGCCGATCAGATTCTGCACGTGGTGGCCAACTTCGTGAGCGATGACATACGCCTGCGCGAAGTCGCCTCCCGCATTCAGGCGGCTCGTCATCACCTCGTAGAAGCTTGGGTCGACATAGAGTTTGCGGTCGCCCGGACAATAGAACGGCCCCACATCCGACGACGCCGATCCGCATCCTTCAGTGCTCACGCCGCCAGAGTACACCACCAGCGTCGGCGGTGCGTATTCGCCGGGCGAAACGCCGTAGTTCGGAAGCCGTCCATCACGAAACTGCTGCGCCCACACATCTTCTGTGGAGCCGAGCACTGCACGCGAGAAGTCGCACGCTTGCGCTTGGCTGTCGCAGACGCTGCCCTCGCCCTGTACCTCGCCGCCGCCAATGCCGAGCGCCGACATCATAACCGGACGCAGGCCTGGCACGAAGAAATAGGCGCCCAGCAGAACCAGACCGATCAGCAGCACGCCACGGATGCCGAAGCGCCCGACCAGACCCATGAGCAGGCCAGCTGGCAATCCGCCGCCCCCACCCCCGGCGCCGCGACCGCGATCTTCAAAATTGTCGGAACGGCGCTGGTTGTCGATGCGCATGTCTGGCTCTCCCTACCCCGGCGACGCGAAACTAGCCCAGGGTCCCCCGTTCGGGCAATGGCGGCGGCAGGTGACCGGACGTTAGAACAAGTCTTGCTGCGCGCCTGACCGTGGCGGCGGCTTGAACTGCGACGCATCCAAGGCAAGTCGCGCCTTATCGAGCCCAAGCCGGCGGCATGCGGCTGCGAAGCGGTCGGCGATCAGCTTGGCGTACGGCCCCTCGCCACGCTGGCGCTTGCTCCACTCAGGATCGTAGTCGCGACCCCCGCGCATCTGACGCACCAATGCCATCACCCGCCCAGCGCGGTCTGGGAAATGCACGTCGAGCCACTCGCGGAACAGCGCGGCGATTTCGCGGGGCAACCGCAACATCACATAGCCGGCGCTGCTCGCGCCGGCTTTTGCGCATTCTTCCAGGATCGCCTCGATCTCACTGTCGTTGATGGCCGGCACGATCGGCGCGACCATCACCGTTACGGGAACCCCTGCTTGCGCCAGCGCGCGGATCGCCTCGACGCGCC
>CAYRHK010000316.1:0-2782 GCA_964423825.1 uncultured Terricaulis sp.
TCTGCCCGTAGGGGCGCGAGCCGACGTCGAGAGCGTTTTTCAACACGCCCGGGAACGAGCGATTGTACTCCGGCGTCGCGAACAGCACCGCATCCGCGCCCCGAACCTCGTCGCGGAAGCGTGTCCATTGCGCCGGTGGCGCGGCTTCGAGGTCCTGGTTGAAATGGGGCAGGTCGCCGATTTCCACAAACGAGAACGAGAGGCCCTCGGGCGCGTTGGCGATCACCGCCTCCGCGACCTTTCGATTGAGCGAGTCCTTGCGGAGGCTGCCGACGATGACGGCGACTTTGCGAGCCATGTTGTTTTCCCTGTATCAGCTGTGGTATTGTTGCAATCGCAACAAGCACTAGATAGATGCAAATGCAACAAGATCAAGCCCCCCAACAAACCCCAAAAGCTTTCTTCCTGCCCAAGGACCCGACTCAGCGCGCCTGGGTGGCGATCCAGCGCTTCGGGCCGGCTTTGCTCGAGCGGGTGGAAGCCGGACTAAAGGCGGCCGGCTTTCCCGCGCTCGAGTGGTATGATGTTCTCTGGGCGATCGAGCGCGAAGGCCCGCTGCGCCAACGCGAACTCGCCGCGCACATGCTGGTCGCGCGTTACTCGATCTCGCGCCTCGTCGATCGCATGGAGGCGGAGGGATTGGTCGAACGGCGCGAATGCACCGAGGATGCGAGGGGACAGATGGTGCATGCCACAGCGAAGGGCCTGAGACTGCGCAAAGCGATGTGGGCGGTCTATGGCAAGGCGATGCGCGAGGCGTTGTCGCCGTTCAGCAATAGGGAAGCAGAGCAGCTGGCGGCTTTGCTCGCGAAGCTAGCGCGCTGACGCGTCCACCCGTTGACCGCGCGTCAGTGCGCACGTACTCAGCTTCACCGGAGGGGCTGTCCATGAGCTACTCAGCTGCAACGCCGCGCGCTGACTTACGCGACCCGTCGTCGCTCTGGCCCTGGTTTCAGGCTTTTGTGTTCATCTATATTGGGCTGGTCGTCATCATCGCCGGCTTCAGCAGCGCCTATTATCTGCATAGCCGGGGCGATCCTGGCTACACGCCATACGATGCACTTGGTTGGACGGTGACGTTTGGGTTCTTCGGTACGGGGCTGTTGCTGCTGGCGGTCTACATCGTCTGCATAGTTATGACCTGCCGGCTGACCTACCGAATGATGCGCAACTTGCGCCTGCTCGGCGCCTCACAAGCCACGATCAGCCCAGGCTGGGCCGTGGGCTGGTACTTCATCCCGTTCGCAAACTTGGTCATGCCAGTGCGAGCCGTTGACCAGATATGGCGCGGCACGTTCAATGAACTCAACGACTTTCGCGAACCTGGCGGCATGATCGGCGCCTGGTGGGCGTGCTGGCTCATCGGCAATTTCGCCGACAGCGTCGGGTCCAGGGTCATTGGCGAAAACATCTTCGGCCCGCCGACCATGCCGAACACCGATCAGCTCTACGCGGGCATGGCGATTTACGCGCTCGGCTACCTTTTCGCGGTGCTGGCGGGCCTGTTTATGCTGCGCCTGTTCGGGACTTTAGTTCGCGCCCAGGCGCAAATGGTTAGCGTCCACGCGTTTCGGTGATCATCAGCTGATCAGGAAATCGCGTTTGCCTACATCGACGCCCGCGTTGCGCAGGATGTTGTAGGCGGTGGTCACGTGGAAATAGAAATTTGGCAGCGCCCAGGTCGAGAGATAGTCGAGGCCTGAGAATTTCAGTTCTGCGTTGGGGATCTTCACGCTCACTTCGCGTGTGGCCGCGCCCTCGAGTTGGGCTTCATTGAAGCTCTGCACGATATCGATCACACGCGCGATGCGCGCTTGGATTTGCTCCATCGTGACCTCGGTATCCTCGATTGGCTGCGGTTGCTGGCCGGCGAGGCGCGCCATCGCACCCTTGGCATGATCGGTGGCGATCTGCACTTGGCGCGTCAGCGTGAACATGTCGGGCGCCAGCCTCGCGTTGAGCAGATTGGAGGGGTCATAGCCCTTCTCCTTCGCGTGCGCTTCGCCCTTGGCCAGCAGGTTGGACAGGTTCTTCAACATGCGCACGAACACAGGCGCGCTGATCGCGTACATTGAAAGCTTGGTCATGCAGTTCCTCAATAGTGGCCGCCGACGCCGAGGCCCAACCAATAGGCGCCGGCCGCGATGGCGATGACGACGCCTAAGGCTGTCCCCATCTGGGTGATCAAAGCCTGCTGCGGGAGCCTCTTGAGCACGCGCCTTCGGCTGACGCTCCAGTAGGCGATCATCGCGCCCGCCGCCAGTCCCGTAACGGACGCCGAAGCGGCAAACAGGCCGCAGGCGAATAGGGCGACCGCGAAGCCGAGGTCTCCGAGCGCAACGAGAAACTGTCTGCGAGCATAAACCGGCGCCATGCGCGCACGCTAGCGCGTCGTGTAACGAGCGCCCGCCTCTTCGCCCCGCTCGCGCTCACGGCCGCGCCCAGGCCGCCAGCGCGGCGAGAAGAAAGCCAATCCAGGGAAATGCGAAGCCGGTGAGCCCCGCGTAGAACAGCGCCTTCGGCGTCGTTGCGTGCGACGGCGCGCGCGGGCCCAAGATGAACTCCCAGCCCAACCACGCCATTGCCGAAGCGATCAGGAAAATGCGTACGCCGACCTCGCTCGCCAGTGTCGCCCAAAAGGCGGTGACGAAACCGAGCGCCAAGCCGGCGGCCTGAGCCCGGGCGAAGGGTGGGAATATCTGACGCTTCAAGCGCGAACGCCGTGATAGGCGCGGTACCAGGCGACAAATCGCGCCACGCCGTCCTCGATCGACGTGCGCGG
>CAYRHK010000317.1:0-2777 GCA_964423825.1 uncultured Terricaulis sp.
TCGCCTTCCGCCAATCGGCGGTGATGAAGGCGCAAGTGATGGGCGGCCGCTAAGCCGACCTCATCATAGTATTGAACGGGCGAGCGGCCGGCGCACTACGAAGCGTCGGCCGTTTTGCGTTCATGCTTGCGTGATGCGAGGCATTGGGGTGACAATTGTCCAATGGATGAAGGCGAGCTTCGCTTGGAGCGCCTGCGTGCGCTGGTGACCGGCCGGGGGCCGGTGAACGAGGTGTTCGTGTTGGAAGAGGCGGACGCCTTGGCCGCGGCGGGCGAGGTGCGCGCAATGAGGTTGATGGCGAACATCCTAGGATGCGGCTTTGGCTGCCCCGTCGATTGGGGTAG
The DNA here is from genome assembly GCA_964423825.1 of uncultured Terricaulis sp. Taxonomy (GTDB): domain Bacteria; phylum Pseudomonadota; class Alphaproteobacteria; order Caulobacterales; family Aquidulcibacteraceae; genus Vitreimonas. The sequence continues at coordinate 345 of CAYRHK010000317.1, forward strand.
CGCCGTGCGTTGGCTTGGCATGGCGGCGGAGGCCGGCGACGAAAACGCCCGCGCGCAGTTTGGGTTCTTAATCGGCAATGGGAACGCTGTCGATCTGGAGGCGTGGCGCAGGCCGCGGCCGGGAGTGCAGGTTTGCCACGATCCGCGTGTCTTCACGACTGTGGATTTCTTGAACGCCCGCGAGTGCGATTGGGTTATGGCGAGTGCGGCGCCGCTTTTTGCGCCGTCGTTGGTGTATGATCCCAATACCGGGCGGCCGGTACACTCGGACGTGCGCACCAACTCGGTGGCGACTTTCACTGTTTTCGAGTTGAATCTGCCGCTGCTCCTGTTGCGCGAGCGGATTTCGGCGAGCGTGAATGTGCCGGTTGCGCATCTTGAGCGGCTGTCGGTGTTCCGCTACCAAGTTGGCCAGCGTTTTGCACCACACGCCGACTATCTGACGCCGTCGCCGCAGCTTGATCCTGAAATAACTGACATGGGCCAGCGGCCACTCACGTTTCTTGTGTATCTCAATGACGATTTCGAGGGTGGCGAGACGCATTTCACTGAGATCGGACAGCGGTTCCGATGCAATGCTGGGGGTGCGCTATACTTCCACAACCTCCGTGAGGATGGCTCGCCCAATGCGCGCAGCTTTCACGAGGGCATGCCGCCGACGCGTGGCGAGAAGTGGCTGATGTCGCAGTTCATCCGTGACAAGCCGCAGTTGCCGGGCTGACTAGTCCAAGCAGTCGCCGCGCGCCAAAAACCTGCCCTCGATCAACGGATTCACGGGGTGACCTGTCGCTACTGATTGTACGTGGATGTGCAGGTGCGGTTCGTTGCTGAAGCCCGAATTGCCGACCAGGCCCAGCCGTTGGCCGGTGCGCACGCGATCTCCAGTTTGGATGCGCACAGAGCCTGACTGCATATGCTCGAGCAGGATATGATGGCCGGAGCATTCCAGTAGAACGAAGTTGCCGCTCACACTGGTGTCGTGATCGTCGCCGATAGCATTGTCGGCGATGCCGTCACGTGAGTCGACTACACGCCCCGCGCAAGGCGCCACGATGGCGGCCCCGTAGATGTTGTACTCATCCAGATCGTCGGGGGCCGGCTGGATGGAATCTGCACGCAGGCCATCGTCATCCACTTCGATGAAGTCCACGCCATAGCGGCGCCCTCGGATCGATGCGTAAGGCGGCGCGAAGGTCGCCATGTGGAGGTTGAGGAGTGGTGTCGCGCCGCCGGAGAGAACGCAAAAGCGCCCGTCCACGAGCGGAGCGGCGAGGCTGAATGTAGCGCCCGACGGCGAGCGGGCGAACGTGCCTTGTGCAATGGCGAAGAGCCCTAGTGCGCCTGCGAGCAGCGAAAGCGCAGCGTTGCTCCATAGCGATGACGGTGCGGTGATGCCGCGCGGCGTTGAGGCGGCGCGTACTATGGCGGCGGCCAGAAGGAGCCCCTGGAACCACCTGATTTCTTCTGGCGGGTAGAACCATGCGCCCGCGACCCAGAAGCCTACGACAAAGGCTATGACGCCGCCCAGTTGCAGGGCCCGTAGGCGCCCTCCTTCAACTGGGGCGAGGCCAAGCCAGGCGATGGCCGCAAAGGGCAGAATCAGTTGGGCAAGAAAATAGACGGCCACGCGCGCGCGTTCCCAAAACTATGCCGCCCCGACACGTCCATAACATAACGCGCCCGGCTGATCGTTAACAGCGGCCCCAGCTATCGCCCGGCAGTCAGATCTACGAACACGTCTTCCAAGTCTGGCTCTTCTATGGAGAGATCTTTGATGGAGACGCCGGCGGCGCGCACGCGGTCTAGCAATTCCTCCACCGAATGTTCGCTCGTCTTGTAGGTGAGCGTGAAGGCGCCAGTCTTGCGCGTGCCGAAGGCAACGCCCGTTATGTCACCGATCGGAGCGGTGAGCGGCGTCAACGGGGTGACAACCAGCGTTTTCTGATCGAGGCGTGAAATTAGTTGTGGCGTCGGCTCGCAGGCAATGACCTGGCCGTGATTGATAATCGCGATGGTGTCGCAGAGTTCTTGCGCTTCCTCGAGGTAGTGCGTCGTCAACACGATGGTGACGCCGCTCGCGTGCAGGCCGCGAACATAGTCCCAGAGCTGCTTGCGCAGATCGACATCGACGCCGGCGGTGGGTTCATCGAGCACCAGCACTGGCGGCGCATGGACCATGGCCTTGGCGACGAGCAGGCGTCGTTTCATGCCGCCCGAAAGGGTGCGGGCGTAAGCATCGCGCTTGTCCCAGAGGCCGACTGCCTTGAGAATTTCTGCCGTGCGGCGCTCGGCCTTGGGCACGCCGTAATAGCCGGCCTGAATCTCCAGCGCTTCGGCGGGCGAGAAGAACGGGTCCATGTTGAGTTCTTGCGGCACGATGCCGATGGCGCCGCGGGCGTTCATGGGGTCGGCGTCGATGTCGTGGCCCCAAAT
>CAYRHK010000318.1:0-2756 GCA_964423825.1 uncultured Terricaulis sp.
GCTGGGTCATGATCACTTCCGCCGCCGAGACGCCCTCTTCGGCGTGAATATCTGTGGGAATGCCGCGGCCGTTGTCAGTGATTTCGGCGCTGCCATCGGGGTGCAAAATCACCTCAACCTTGGTGGCGTGGCCGGCAAGCGCCTCGTCGATGGCATTGTCCACCACTTAGTAGATCATGTGATGCAATCCGGAGCCGTCATCGGTGTCGCCGATGTACATCCCCGGCCGCTTGCGCACAGCATCTAAGCCTTTGAGAACCTTGATGGATTCAGCGCCATAGGCAGGCGTGTTCGCCGGTGCGTTTTGCGGGGCGGTCATGAGCTTCGAATCGTGGCGGAAAACATGCGTGAATATAGGCGGTCTAGCGTCAAGAGTCTCGCAAACTGGAACCTGCGGAGATGGGTCCCGTCTGCCACGCGATGATCCCAAATTTCCCCCGAGGGAAGATTCCGTATTGCCTCCAACTAGCGTTGGCGCAAGCGTCCCGCCCGAGGCGGCCTCAAGGCGGCCACAAGGGAGATTATGGCATGCGTAAACTGCTTATCGCGGCTGCGGCTTTGGCCGGGTTTACCGGCACCGCGCAAGCGCAAGAGGTCAGCTATGGAGCGCAAGTCGGCTATAGCTGGTCGGAGTCGGACGTTTCCATCCCTGCCTACCCGTCGCAATTCACGTTGGACAGCGACGGCTGGCTTTTGGGCGGCTTCCTAGGCGTCAACTGGGACATGGGGGGGGGCTGGTCTCTTGGTGTCGAAGGCGACGCCAATTGGACCGACGCCGACGGCAACGCACCCTCGGGGCTTGGCGCTGAAGAGTACATCGTCGAGCAGAACTGGAACGCCTCGATCCGCGGTCGGGCGGCGGTAGACATCGCGGCGTCCATGGAACTGTATGGCACGCTGGGTTGGACTTGGGCGGACGTGGAGACCAAGTACAATCCGCTAGCGGGCGGCACCGACAGCGCCACGCTGCAGGGATGGACTGGCGGCGTCGGCCTACAGCGCGATTATGGCGCGTGGTTTGGCCGCGTCGAATATCGCTACAGCGATTACGACAGCGAAGGCTTCTTCCACAACGGCCCCTCAACGGTCGACTTGACCAGCCACGGCCTTCTGTTCGGGATCGGACGCACGCTCTAGCTCAAGCCGCCAACGACCGATTTGATTGGGGGCCCCAGTGCGCTTGGGCCCCCTTTTTCCAATCGTTCAAAGCATCAGCGGCGCAGCCAGCCAGCCGGCGCCGCCTACCGCGCCGGCGCCGAGCGCTAACCAAAGGCCGTCGCGCGCAGTCATGCCAAGCCCGAAGAACACTACCGCGAGCCCCGGCGCCAGCGGCGCCAGCGGGATCAGGCCCAAAGGAAACGTGATCAGCGCCGCGGCGATGCACATAAGGGCCACGACATTCACGAACGGCGGGCGCGCAAGGAATGAAAGCCGCGGGCGCAGCAGACCGTCGATGCGGCCAGACCAGTCACGCGCCTCACGCACCCCAACGCGCACCAGCGCCCGCGGCGCCTTGGCGTTGAGCACCCAGCGGGGCAGCCACATGTGCTTCAAACCCACCGCCATTTGGCCGGCGACCAGAAGCGTCAGCCCAGCAGCAAACCAAGTCATGCCGGGGATGACCGTCGCCGGTGATATCGCGAACAAACCGATGATCAGCAGCAGCGGGCCGTAGGATTGTCGCCCAACCGCACCCAACAGCTCGCCCATGCTCATGTCTGTGGGCGCCGTACGCTCGTCGCCCACCTGCTCCTGCACCTCGTCCAGGACCTCGGTCAGCGTGTCGGGCTCTTCTTCGGTTTCTTCGTTCATCTAGCCTCAGGCCGCGACGCGCACGGGCAGATACTCGTAGCCCTTCACAAAGGATGAGTACACGCGTCGCGGCTCATCCATGACCTCGATGCGATCGAACCGCTTGAGGATTTCCTCCCAAACGATGCGCAACTGCATTTCGCCCAGGCGGTTGCCGACGCAGCGGTGAATGCCGAAGCCGAACGAAAGGTGATGGCGCACGTTTGGTCGCTCGATGTCGAACTTGTTGGCGTTCGGGATGACCTCCTCGTCGCGATTGCCGGAGACATACCACATGACGACCTTGTCGTGCTTCTTGATCAACTTGCCGCCGAGTTCGGTATCTTGCAGCGCTGTCCGGCGCATGAACGCGAGCGGGGTCTGCCAACGGATGGTTTCCGACACCAGAGACGGCACAAGCGCGGGATTGGCTTTCAGCTTCGCGTACTGCTCCGGATACTTGTTCAGCGCGTAAAGGCTGCCCGTGATCGAATTGCGGGTGGTGTCGTTGCCGCCAACGATGAGCAGCACCAGATTGCCAAGAAACTCCTGGCTCGGCATGTTTTTGGTGCTCTCTCCGTGCGCCAGCATCGAGATCAAGTCGTTGCGCGGCGGAGCGTTGGCGCGCTCCTGCCAGAGGTTCATGAAGTATGCCAAGCATTCCATAAGCTCGGCGCGGCGCTGTTCGTCGCTCTCAACCACGCCCTGCCCTGGCGCTGCGGTGGCTACATCGGACCAGCGCGTCAACTTGCGGCGATCTTCCCAGGGAAAATCGAACAAGGTCGCGAGCATCTGAGTGGTGAGCTCGATTGAGATTTTGTCGACCCAGTTGAACACCTCGTTGCGCGGAACCTCATCCAAGAGCTTGCCGGCGCGCTCGCGGATAATCGGCTCAAGATGCGCCAGATGGTTCGGCGCCACGATTGGTGAAACCGTTTTGCGCTGAACGTCGTGCTTGGGCGGGT
>CAYRHK010000319.1:0-2741 GCA_964423825.1 uncultured Terricaulis sp.
CCCATCCAACGACGTCCAACACACCAGTAAAAATGAGGAAACGAAAATGGCTAAAATGGTAAAGAAGGCTTCCAAGAAGCCGGTCGCTCGTAAGGCCCGCAAGACGGTCCGCAAGGCGGCGAAGAAGCCGGTCCGCAAGACCGTCCGCAAGGCGGCGAAGAAGCCGGTTGCTCGCAAGACCGCGAAGAAGGTGGTCCGCAAGGCGGCGAAGAAGCCGGTGCGCCGCGCGCGCAAGGCTGCGAAGCCCGCCGCTGCGATCTAATCGCGACAGCAAGAGGAGCGCTCGGTGGAGCGCCCCTCTTCGCTTCTGGAAGTCAGTACAAGACTCGCCGAGGTCGAATGCGTTCTCCTGTCATTAGAAGCCCCCGCTCCCGCATCGAACGCAGAAGACTGACACCCCTGATAGTCAAACGTTGAGCCCCGACCGCCCTAGAGGCGGCTTTTTTATGCGCCCCGAACGCTTGACCGGTTCGGCCATTTCGGACACTTTGTTTTTCAAAGTGGAGTTGGGCCATGTCCCGCGACCAGATGCTCGATGATCTCGCCTATGCGCGCGCCCTTGCGGAAGAGGGCCGTAGCGCACCCTTGGTAGGGGGCGCCTATCTGGTGCTGTTCGGCGTGCTGCTAGCAATCTGTTATGGGTTGCAATGGGTTGCGCTTTCCGGCGTCGTTCCCGCTCTCGGAACATTCATCGGCGCGATCTGGGTGGGGTTCGCGGTCGCGGCCTTAACGGGCGTTGCGCTCATCAGCCGTCGCGTTCGCGCTCTACCTGGCAGTTCCGCGATACCCAATCGCGTTGATCGTGCCGTGTGGCAGGGCGTGACGGCGGCCATTCTCGCCGTAGTGGCAAGCACTGTTGCGCGCGCGGTCTTCCATGGCGACACCGCCGCCCCCAATGCCATAGTGGCCGCGGGCTTCGCGCTCTATGGCGTGGCGCTTCACGCCACCGCGACGGTTGGAGGTCAGAGTTGGCTCCACGCGTTTGCGGCGCTGGCATGGGTCGTGAGCGCCCTGCTGTGGTTCTTTCTAGACGAAGCCTGGTTATACTTGCTGGCTGCCGGAGGGTGCGCTGCGGTGTTGATCGCGCCAGGTTTCATTATGATGCGTCGCGAACCCAGCACCACTGTGTGAGTTTTCTTGTCGCGGTTCGACCATACTCAGATTGATGACGTGATCCACGGGCGGCTGCGGCTCGGGGTCATGGCGTATCTTTCGACCGTCTCCCCTGCTCCGTTCAACGAACTCAAAGCCAGGGTGAACGCCACCGACGGCAACCTCTCCACGCATCTCTCGAAGCTTGAGGAAGCCGGATATGTTCGGCTCGAGAAGAAGTTCGTCGATAAAAAGCCGCGCACCAATGTGCATCTCACGGCGAAGGGACGCAAAGCGTGGATCGACTATCTCTCCAGCTTGCAGGCCCTCCTAAGCGCCGCAGAGTAGCTATTGCGGACGACGTAGGTTCATGTCGACTGTCGGCCGCCAAGTGGCGCCGCCATCGGTCGACATCTCGCCGGTTTCACGCCATGTGCTCTCGGTGAATTGGATGGTGTAGCGCATGCGCACGGGACCGCCAGCGTTGATGTTCCAGCGGAAGGAACCGTCGTCTAGGAACGCGCCAGTCGCTGTGGTCGCATAGCCGCGGGTGTAGCTGCGGAACTCGTAGAGGCCCTGGCGGTCATCGTATGAGGCAACCGCGATGGCTTCGAATACTGGTGCGCCGGCGTGGTCGGCGGCGGCGTAGCCGATGCCCCGGATGAGTAGCAGCAATCCGTCCATGGCACTCTCGACGTGCTCAGTCTGGTGGACGGTCATCGGGTGCGGAGCGCTGACATTGGCCTCCCCTACCCAGCGGCCGAGCAACGGCGCGAGCCGCGCCATCGCCGCGCGCTGAGCCTCGAGATCTGGCGCTCGGTATGCCTGAGGCGCGCTTGGCGAAGTGGTTTGTTCCTGAGCGGTTGCAGGAACCGCGCAAAACGCCAAAGCCAATGCGGAGGCGACGAGCGACGAGCGCATATTTGCATCTCCCAAGTACTTTGTATTTCAAAGCATGTGGGCGAGCGCACGTCAAGGCTTGATGTCCGCCCCGCCGTGATTGCGTGAAGTCGACGAGGCGTCAGGCCAGGGCGGCACGCGCCCAGCGCGCGACGCCGGGGTATGGCGCCTCGCCAGTGTCGACGAAGCCATTACGCGCTAGCGCATTGGCGGCGCCTTCGTCCTCGGCGTCGAGGTGAGCGACGACCCGCTTAGCGCCGTTGGCGAACGCCCAAGAAGCAAGCGCGCGGATGGTCTGGCCGCCGAAGCCGCGGCCGCGGAACTCGGGCAGCAGCGCGAAGGCGAGTTCGACTTCGCCTTCGTCGTCTGGGCGGCCGACTAGCGCAGCAATCCCCAGGAGACGCGGCGGCGCGCGTTCGCCTTCATTGGCGAGCAGCGCCCAGCCGTACCAGCCCTGCCCTTCCGGGTCGCGCGCCAGCGACTTCGCCGCCCATTCCAAGGAGCCCGGTTCGAACGGCGCGGGAGGCCAAACCGGTTCGTGGGTGACGGCAATCGCGTTGAAGAATGCGGTGCGGCTCTTGGCTTGAAGTGCAGCCAGTTCACCATCCAGCGCCAGGAGCGCCATGCGCTCCGCCGTCAGTATCAGCACGAACGTCTCCCTCGCCTGTTGTCGATGCAACCAAGTGAACACCGTTGGCCGCGTTCGCGCAAAGTGAGGAATGTGAAATATTCACAGGCTGCTGAACTCA
>CAYRHK010000320.1:0-2717 GCA_964423825.1 uncultured Terricaulis sp.
GATGGCGTAGATCCAGCCGCGATCGACCAAGCTGAAGCGGCGGATGGAGAAATCGGCATCCATCGAAATGCCGTAGGAGCCATAGCCGTACAGGTAGAGCGGCGCTGTGCGGTCCACGGGCGTGCCGCGCTTCATCAGAACCGTGATCGGCACCCGCTTGCCGTCGCTCGCGGTGGCGAAGAACCGCTGCGCCACATAGTCCGCCGGATCGTGGCCGGACGGAATTGCCAGCTGCTTGCGGAGCACGCGCGTGCGCGCGCCCATGTCGTAATCGTACCATTGCGGCGGCGTCGTGGGGCTATCGTAGATATAGCGCAGCGTGGCGGTGTCGTACTCGAAGCCGCCGCCAAGCTCGAGGTTGAAGGCCTCTTCCTCAAGCGCGATGGCGTACTCTTGGCCATTGGCGTGACGCACGACGATGCGGGGCAGCGCGTTGGCGCGCTCAGCGCGCGCAAGGTAGTCCTTCGTTGCGTGCAGGCCGAGGATATAGCGGCCTTCTTCGTGGGCGACGAACTCGCGCCATTGTGCGCGAGCCGTGCGGTTCGGTTCGCAGGTCATGATCTTGAAATCGACGGCGCCGTCGGCGTTGGTGAGCACGTACCAGCGGCCCTGCCAGTGCGTGGGCGTGTAGAGCATGTCGGCTTCACGCGCCGCGAATAGAACGGGCGCAGCAGTCGGGTCGTTCGCCGGGATGGTGTGGATTTCCGACTGGCTGCCATTGCCCGCGACGATCAAGATGAAAGCACGGCTTTCGGTGGCGTGCACGCTGAGGAAGAAGCCGTCATCCGGCTCGTCGTACACCAGCGTGTCTTCACCGCCGCGCGCGGGTCGGCGAAAAATCTTCGCCGGACGGCCGTTGTCGTCTCTGAAAGTCCAGAAAATGTAGGCCGCATCGGGCGACCAGCAATAATCGCCGGTGCAGTTCGCGATCGGGTTCGCCAGCACCTCGCCGCTCGCGAGGTCCTTCACATACACAGTGTAGATTTCCGAGCCCTGTTCATCGACCGCATACGCAAACATCGCATGGTCAGGCGCGTGCTGGGCTGAAATCACCTTGTAGAAGGTCTTGCCCTGCGCCTGTGCGTCGACGTCGATGAGCACGTGCTCTGGGCCCTCGCTCCCGCGTGGCCGGCGCACATACTTTGGATGCTGCGCGCCGCGTTCGAAGCGGCGATAGTACTCCCACGGGCCGTCGGGAGCCGGCACTGAACTATCGTCTTCTTTCGTGCGCCCGCGCATCTCCTGATAAATGCGCTCCTGCAGCGCGGCGGTCGGCGCCATCACCGCCTCGCGATAGGCGTTCTCCTCGTCGAGATACGCGCGCACGTCGGCCCGCAAGAGGCTCGGATCGCGCATCACCTGCTGCCAATTGTCGTCCTTGAGCCAGGCGTAATTGTCGGTGCGGGTGCGGCCCAATTGCTCGATGACTTTCGGCTCGATGCGAGCAACGGGCGGGGCGGGTTGTGTGGTCATGGCATCTTCCGTGGAGGCGCAGGCGGGGACGAGAGCGGCGGCGGCGGTTGCGGTCAGCATGTCGCGGCGGTTCATGGGGGTCTCCTCATGTCAGGCGCATCAGCAAGGCAGTGGCGTCGTCGCTTGTCTTGAAGCGCGGATGCCTGGCGCTAGCGGCATCCTCGGTTTCGATCGCGCGCAATTCGCGGCCGAGTTCTTGTAAGCCCCTGTCGACCGCCGCACGCATCAAGCCGCAAGCGTCGTGGGCGCGATAACGATCTGTGAGCGCGGAGAAGCCGTCGGTCATCAGTAGAATGTGGGCGGGGCGCGTCAAAGCGAACTCCCAGGCCCGAGCGTGATCGGCGCAAGCGGGATCGAGCCCGAACGTCCAACGCGAACCTGGTTGGTTTAGCTCAGCACGCATGCGGCGCAACATGGAGATTGTGTCCGTGCGCTTGAGCAGCGGCTTTTCCCGGTCCGTCTGCTGGGCCGCGAGCGCTGTCTCATCATCGGCGGCGTCGCCTGGTCCGCCGGCGACGAACATCGCGCCCGCCGCATCAAGCGCGAACACGCGGCTGTCTCCGAGATCGAGGCCGCGGACGCCGCGGGCGACATCCTCGATGAGAAGAAGCGAGGAAATCGGCGATCGCCAGCGTTCGAATGTCACGCGGCCGGAGGCCGCAGCGAAGGCGGCGGATGCAGCCTCGCTGGCGGCGCGCACTTGAGCGCGCAAGTCACCGACGGCGCCGTGGAGATAGGCGTTGGCAAAGTGCGCGATCCAGGCCGCGTCGGACGCGCCGCCGCTTAGCGGCTTGTCGTCAAGATCGGTGGCGCCGTCGAGCACCCACGCGCGCGCGCCCGCAAAGCCACTGGCGTCGTCGTTCTGTTTGGCGCGATCGCCGGCAAGCGAGATCGCTTCGACGAAAGTCAACATCAGGCGGGGTAGATCAGGCTGACGTTCTCAGCCACGCACGCAGGCCGCTCCTTGCCTTCGAGCTCGATCGTGCACTCGTTGATCACTTGATAAGCGCCCGCTCGCTGCTCGCACGATAGCATCTTCACCCGCAGACGGATGCGCGATCCGACCGGTACGGCGTTGGTGAAACGCACCTTGTTGGAGCCATAATTGATGCCGCGCGCGACGCCTGTGTATTGGATGATGTTCTTGGCCAGGAACGGGATCAGCGACACGACCAGGAAACCGTGTGCGATCGGGGCGCCCAGTTCCTTGGTGGCGCGCTCGACATCCACATGTATCCACTGGT
>CAYRHK010000321.1:0-2682 GCA_964423825.1 uncultured Terricaulis sp.
GGCGGCAACCGAGCCGAGCTCACGGCCGGTCATGCCGGCCACGGCGAAGCCCTGGCGCTCAACCAACTGCTGGTCGAGATGGATGGCTTCGGCAAACCCACTGCGCGGCCAGTGATCGTGATCGCCGCGACCAACCGCGTCGAAACGTTGGACCCAGCGTTGTTGCGACGCTTCAGCCGCAACATCGAAGTGGAGCTGCCCACCCGAGCCGAGCGCGAGGCGTACCTGCACAGGCGCTTGGCAGCGAAGGCGCGCCACGAAGTCAGCGCCGCGATGATCGAGCGTCTGGCCGCGCAGGGGCAGGGGATGTCCGTGGCCGACTACGAGCGAATCCTGGCCCAGGCCGCGGTCATGGCTCTGAACAACCAGGGCGTCGTCAACGACGCGATTCTGGCCGAGGCCTTCGAGCGCGTGACGATGGGCGAGGCCAAGGCGGGCACCGATGGTCTGCGCACCGCGCGTCACGAGGCGGGACATGCGCTGATCATGTGCGCCACAGGCAGCCCGCCGATCTACGTCACCATCGTCGGCCGTGGCAACTTCGGCGGCTATGCCGCGTTCGAAGACAAGGATGAGCGGCGCTCACGCACCAGGCGGGACCTGGAAGACCACATCTGCCAATTGCTCGGCGGTCGTGAAGCCGAGCGGCTCTACTATGGCGATGACGACGGCGCGTCCACGGGCCCGGCCAACGATCTGGAGCGCGCCACGCATCTCGCCGAGGCGATGGTCTACGAATACGGCATGTCCGTGGCGATCGGATTCGTCAAGATCAATCGCCGCCTGCCATTGCCGGCTGACTTGGCCGCGAGCTGCCACGCCGCGGTGCAAGAGATCATTGCCAAGCAGAGCGAGCGCGCCCGTGGGCTGCTCACGGAAAACCGTGCCGGGCTGGATCGCACCGTCGCCGCCCTCATGGAACACAACCGGCTGCTTCAGCACGATGTGCTTGAATTGCTGGCGCTGTCGCCCGAACACAAAGCCGAAGGTCCGGCGCCATGAGCCCCGAAGTCGCACGATCCGACAAGTACTTTCCAAGCACGTCTTGGACGCTGCTCGGCAAAGCGCGTGGCGCTACCCCGCAGGCACACGATGCACGCAACGAATTCGCGCGCCGCTACCACCGACCGGTACTGAACTACCTGGCTGCGTTGACCCGGGATCGTGGCGAGGCCGAGGAACTGGCGCAGGCGTTTTTCGAGAAGCTCGCCGCGTCGGGCGACGTCGTGGTTGGCGCCGATCGGGCGCGCGGGCGTTTTCGCCACTACCTCAAGCGCTCGCTCAGCAACTTCTGGAAGAGCGACCTGCGGTTCCGCAGCAGGCAGAAGCGAAAGGCCGAGGAAGACGTTCGCCCCGACGCATGGAGCGGCGACGGCTGGGACCGCCTGGAACTCCAGGGCGACGATTCGCCCGAAGCCGCCTTCCACAACGCCTGGGTGCGCAGCCTGCTCGACGACGCGCTGCGGCGTGTGCGCGTGATCTGCGAGCAAAAGGGTCAGACAGAGCACTACCAGCTCTTCGTCGGCATGTACCTGTGCGCCGAATCCGAGCCGCCATCATGGCGCGAACTGGGCGCCGCCTTCGGCCTGGCGGAGAAGGCCGCCCGTAGCAAGACCGAAACCGTGGCCCGGCACTTTCGCATCGTGCTTCGCGAACTGCTGCGTAACGATGTCGGCCCAGACGAATCGGTGGACGAAGAGATCGCGGCCCTGCTGGCGCTGCTGTAGAGGCGATTCATGGGAAAGATCAATACCACGACGATCGAGCACTCGGCGACGCGGCAGCTCAAGGCGCTGCTGGCGCTGGCGCACGCGCCGCGCGCGCAAAGCGGCTTCTTGTCGAGCGAGCTGGCCGACAGCGCCGGACTCGCGCGGCACTTGACCGCGCTGAGCCAAGGCTTCGAGCAGTCAGGCGAAGCACTGCTCTCCACACTTTGCAACCGACAGACTCCGCTCGCCGCGCTGCAAGGCATCAAGGAACTCGGCAAGAGCTTGGCGGAGAAGGCGGGCACGGAAGTCGAACGCGGGGCCGCGATCCTGCTCTACCACGCCGCCGTGGCCGCGGCGTTCGGGCACCATGGACACAACATCTCAAGCCGATCCGGCGGGGCGCGACTCGAGTTGTACGACGATCTGGCGGCGCTCATGGCGGGCGATCCGCTCGGACGGGTTTTCCAGGAGGCGGCCGACAGGCTGGAAGTTCAGCACGCATCCGGTAAGACGGCACCGTAGGCGTACTGACGTACTGAACCAGACAGCAATTGAGGGGATCGGCATGGGCTTCTTCAATCTGTTCCATCCGAAACCGACGCCACCGGCTGCCACGTCGCCAGCACCCGATGCCACGCCAACGGCGCAGGCTCCCACGCCGCCTGCCCCCGCGGCCCCGAAAGACCTGGGCGAGCCGCTGCGCAAGGCCATCCTGGGTGACGACATCGCCACCGCACTCCGGTTGATCGGCCTGCCTGGCAATCACCATCTCGAGGCCGACGCCGACGGCTGGACGCCGCTTCACTGCGCGGCCAGCAAGGGCAGCCTCGAGGTTGCCGTTGCGCTGCTCGGCAAGGGCGCGGCGGCCGACGCGAGAGACGCCAAGAACCGATGGACACCGCTGCACCATGCCGCCGCCCATGGGCACGGCACCTTGATCGGACCGCTGGTGAATGCCGGCGGCGACCCGAAC
>CAYRHK010000322.1:0-2668 GCA_964423825.1 uncultured Terricaulis sp.
GCCGCTTGTTCTGCTTCCACACGCCCTCGTAGAGGCAGTTGTGGAAGTAGAAATACTCCATGTGCTTGAACTCGGTCTTCGCCGCCGAGAACAGCTCCTCGACCTGCGCGATGTGCGAGTCCATCGAGCCGCCGATATCGAAGAACAGCAGCACCTTCACGGTGTTGCGCCGTTCAGGGCGCAGCACGATGTCGAGATAGCCTTCGCGCGCGCTTTTCTTGATGGTGCCGTCGAGATCGAGTTCGTCGGGCGCGCCCTGGCGCGCGAACTTGCGGAGGCGCCGCAGCGCCACCTTGATGTTGCGCACGCCAAGCTCGACCTGGTCATCCAGGTTCTTGTATTCGCGCTTCTCCCAGACCTTGACGGCGCGGCCTTGGCCCTTCCCCTCGCCGCCGATGCGCACGCCCTCGGGATTGTAGCCGCCATTGCCGAATGGGCTCGTGCCGCCCGTGCCGATCCATTTGTTGCCGCCTTCGTGGCGCTCCTTTTGCTCCTTCAAGCGCTCTTGCAACGTCTCCATCAGTTTGTCCCAGCCGCCGAGTGCTTCGATCTGCTCCTTTTCCTCATCGGTGAGAAATTTCGCCGTGAGTAGCTTCAGCCACTCGGCCGGGATGTCGGCGTTGACTGCCTCGATCGTATTCTCAAGGCCCTTGAACACGTGCCCGAACACGCGGTCGAACTTGTCCAGGTGGCGCTCGTCCTTCACCAAGGCCGCGCGCGAGAGATAGTAGAACTCCTCGACGCTGGGCGAGATCGCCTCTTTCTCCAACGCCTCGACGAGCACGAGATACTCTTTGAGCGTGACCGGAACGGAAGCGGCGCGCAGTTCGGTGAAGAAGCGTTGGAACATCACTGTACCGGTTGAGGGAGCGTATAGTTTCGAAGGTCTTCCAGGGCGATATGCCAAAACAGATCTGCTGCCCAGTTGTTCTGAGGCGTGCCGGATGTGAAGCGCAACTTGTACACCCACCCGTTCGCGACGTGAACGGAAACCCGCGTGAATGTCTGCCGCCCCTGATGCGTGAATGAAAAGGCGGCGGAGCGATATTCCGGCGGCAGCGGCGCGCTGGGGTTGGTCGCGCTGGGAAGGGTTGAAAGGTCGAGCGGCTGGGCATTGGGATGCAATGCGAGCAACGCCTGAACTGACTCGGCCAGCGCGCTGTCCAGCGTGGCCGCTGAGTTGCGCGTCGCATAAAGTGTGGTGGCGCCAAGTGGGGTGTTCATGCCGCAAGCGACGTTGTCGCCATGGGCGATGCCACGCGCGGAGCTATCGAAGATGGTCAGCCGGCCCTCACCGCCATAGGCAAACCGACACAATAGGCCGCTGCGCGTATGCCGGATGCCGATGGCGGGCGCTTGGCTCTCGGGCTGAAACAGGCCGGGCTCGCCGCCCGCCGCAGCTATCATCTGTTCTGCGCCTGCCCGGAGCATCTCAGCGGTTGGTGGCTGATCTGGCGTCTGCCCCTGGGCAATGGCTGCCGGCAGAACAAGCGTGGCCGCAAGACTAAGGACGAGAGAGCGGACGGCGTTCAGCGCATCAGTCTCGGTGAAGAAGCGTTGGAACATTAAAGGTTCGGCGGCGATGAGATATCGGCGAGCGTCGCCGCGAAGTGCGTGGTGGCCGCTTGCGCGGCGGCGGCGATTTCAGCGTCGGTTCCAGCGCGCTGGGTGTAGCGTTGCTTGATGGTCCAATCGCCGATCTGCGCGACGTGAACGCTGGTGAAACGCGGGGCGCCGTTGACGCTGATGAGGAAGGCGGCGGCGCGTTGCGGGACGCTGCCGGCGGCAGTGTCGATGTCGGTGGGCCGCGCATCCGCGAAGCGTTGCCGGAGTGCTGCTTCCGCGCCGGCGAGCTGCTCGTCGAGCGTCGAGGCGAACGGATAGCGCGTGGCGTAAAGCGTGATGGCGCCGCCATTGAAGTCGCAGCCGACGTCCTCGCCGCGCGCGAGTTGCGGGAAGATCATCAGGCGCCCGCCCTCACCATTGGCGGCGAAGTGGCAGGTGAGCCCGCTGCCCAGGTGGCGCACGCTGACGCGCCCATTGTCGACGATCTCGAACACGCCTTGCGCGTTCGCGGTCTCGATCATCCCGATCGCGATCGAGCCGGGCGCGGCTTGCGGGTCAGCCTCCGTGCCTTGCGCGAACGCGGGCGTCACGAAGAGGGCGAAGGCCGCTGCTAGGATCAGTCTGCGCATGGGTCTCTCCCTCGTTACTGCCCGCCCCGCTGCTCCCGCCGCGCCAGAAACGCCAGCCGCTCGAACAGCATAACGTCCGCCTCGTTCTTCAACAGCGCGCCGTGCAGCGGCGGGATCAACTTTGCGGGATCACGCTGCTTCAGCGTCTCCGGGTCGACGTCGTCGGTCATCAATAGCTTCAGCCAATCCAGCAACTCGCTTGTGCTCGGCTTCTTCTTCAGCCCCGGCGCCTTGCGCATATCGTAGAAGATTTTCAGCGCTTCGTTGACCAGCCGGCCCTTCACGCCCGGATAGTGCGCCTCGATGATCGCGCGCATGGTGTCTTCGTCGGGAAAGCGGATGTAGTGGAAGAAACAGCGGCGCAGGAATGCATCCGGCAATTCCTTTTCGTTGTTTGAGGTGATCATCACGATCGGGCGCACGGCGGCCTTCACCGTGCGGTCGAGTTCATAGACATAGAACTCCATGCGATC
>CAYRHK010000323.1:0-2665 GCA_964423825.1 uncultured Terricaulis sp.
TGCCGTTGCCGAACACGTCGCCGGACATGTCGCCGACTCCGATGACCGTGAACTCCTGAGCCTGGATATCCTTGCCGATCTCGCGGAAGTGGCGTTTCACCGCTTCCCACGCTCCCTTGGCGGTAATGCCCATGGCTTTGTGGTCATAACCGACCGAGCCGCCGCTCGCGAACGCGTCGCCCAGCCAGTGGCCGTACTCGGCGCTGATGCCGTTTGCGATGTCGGAGAAGGTCGCGGTGCCCTTGTCCGCGGCGACAACAAGGTAGGGATCGTCGTCATCCCAACGCACGACATTGATCGGCGCTTTGATGGCCCCGCCGACAATGTTGTCGGTGATGTCCAACAGGCCGCGCAGGAATGTCTTATATGCCTCAACGCCGGCTTCTTGATAACCAGGCGCGCCACGCGGGGGCAGGCGCTTGGGGTAGAAGCCGCCTTTGGCGCCGACCGGCACAATGATGGCGTTCTTGACCTGCTGCGCCTTCACCAATTCCAAGACTTCGGTGCGGAAATCGTCGCGCCGGTCGCTCCAACGCAGTCCACCGCGCGCAACGGCGCCAAAGCGCAAATGCACACCCTCGACCTGCGGGCTCGCCACCCAGATTTCTCGATAGGGTTTGGGAGCGGGCAACTCCGACACAGCCGCCGAGTCGATCTTAAACGACATGTACGCCTTGGGCGCGCCATCGACGCCGGGCTGATAATAGTTGGTGCGGCGGATCGCGCCGACAAGCTGCGCGATGCGGCGCAGGGCACGGTCCTCGTCCAGACCTACCACGCTCTTCAGCGCGGTATCGATCATGCCCTCAAGCCTCAGCGCGCGCGTGGCGCGCGTCTCCATCGCCTCGGGCAAGCTCGGATCGAAGCGCGTCCTGAACAGCGCCAAGATGAGTTCGGCGATCTTCGGATAGTTGAACAGCGCCGCTTCCTGCACTGTCTGCGAAGGGTCAAGGCCCGTCTGCAGACGGTAGCGCGCCAGCGCTCTGATCAGCGCCGCCTGCCGCCACGTGCAAGACAAAGCAAGAATGAGCTTGTTGAAGCCGTCGCTTTCGGCGTGGCCCGCCCAGATCGCCGCAAATGCCGCCTCGAAGTGCGGACCGGCAGTGTCGAGATGGATTGGACGCCCATCCGCGGAACGGGTTTCTATGTCGTGGATGTATACGCGGCGGCCAAAGTCGCCGCCCGACAAAGTCAGTTCAAAGTTGAGCTCGGAGTCGGCATAGAGGCCCATGTTCTCCAAAATCGGAATCACCGCCGACAATGCCAACACGTCGCCGCTCGAATAGAATTTGCAGCGCAGAACGGTCTCAGGATCCTCGGCCAATCGATAGGCACGGGCGCGCACGGCGTCGCCATCGCCTCCCGCCATCACTTCTGTCACGTCGGTCAGCGCTTCCTCGATGGAGTAGCGCTCTCGATACGCAGCGGTGAAGGCATCCTTAAACTGGTTGGCCGCCGCCTCTCGCGCATCAGCGGCGAAGCGATCCGACCTCATCAAGGCCGCGGCGAAACGATCTTCCCAACTTTGCGTCAACGCCGCGATCTCGGCATCAAGGGCAAGCGGGTCAGGGTCGGCGCGGGTCTTGTCGATATCACCGATCACAAACAGCACGCGCGCCAGCTGGCCCTCTCCGAGCTGGGGCTGGAAGCTCTCGACCACACCGCCGTAGCGGCGCGCGATCGCGTCGCCAACGCGCTCGCGAAGCGCCGAGTTGAAGCTGTCCTTCGGAATATAGGCGAGCGCCGTGACAAAGCGATTGAAGCGGTCACGGCGAACAAACGCGCGCGCGCGCGGACGATCAAGCAAGTGCAACACGCCGCGCGCCGTTGCGAGCAACTCGTCACGGCTGATCTGCCACATTTCTTCGCGCGGATAATACTCGATGATCTTGCGAAGCGCCTTGGCGTTGTGACCGCCTGCCGTGAAGCCAGCTTGCGCCATCACCCAATCAGCCTTGCGCCGCAATACTGGTATATTGCGTGTCGGCTCGGTAAAGCTCTCGGACGTGAACAAGCCCACAAACCGAACTTCGCCGATCGCTTCGCCCCGTTCGTTGTAGCGTTTGACGCCCACGTAATCGGCATGCGTGCGTCGATGCACGCGTGCGCGAATCGTCGATTTCGACACCACCAGCGGGGTTGGCTCTGACACCAGGCGGCGCAGTTCCGGCGTCAGAACCATCGGCTCCGAAGTCGTGCGCAGCACATAGAGGCTCTCGTCGCGCAGCACGCCCAGGGAGGCGTTTGGGACGATTTCAGGCTCGTCGGACTTGTAGGCGCCGTCGCGATTGCGCGCATAGCGATAGTCGCGCGCGCCGAGGAAAGTGAATTTGTCCGCAGCGAGCCAGCGCAGCAACGCCACCGTTTCGGCGACCTCTTCCGGCGAGGCGTTTGTCGCGGCGCCTTCCAACTCGTCGGCGCAGGAAAGCATTCGCTGGCGCATGGCCTGGAAGTCGGCGACGGCGGCGCGGACGTCCGCCAAAGAGCCGCGCACGCCCTCCAGCAAGTGCGCGCCGCGCTCAGCTGACAGCAGCGGCAAATGCACCTGGATGAGCGACTCGCGACCAACGCCACTCGGCACGACGGGGTGAAACATGGCGAGCGCGGAAATGCCCTGGTCGGCCAGTTCGCCCATCACCGAGTCCACCAGGAACGGCATGTCGGG
>CAYRHK010000324.1:0-2664 GCA_964423825.1 uncultured Terricaulis sp.
GGCGCCTTCGTGCTCGATCGGGTTCTGTGTCGCGAGCACATGGAAAGGCCTTGGCACGTCGTAGGCCTGGCCGGCGACCGTGACGTGATACTCTTGCATCGCCTGCAGCAGCGCCGATTGCGTGCGCGGCGAAGCGCGGTTGATTTCGTCAGCCATCAAGAGCTGCGTGAAGATCGGCCCCTTCACGAAGCGGAAATGGCGGCGACCGGCCTCGTCCTGGTCAAGCACTTCCGAGCCCAAAATATCGGCCGGCATCAGATCCGGCGTGAACTGGACGCGCGCCCAGTCGAGGCCCAGCACGCGCGCCATCGCTTCCACCAGCCGCGTCTTGGCCAAGCCCGGCGCGCCCACCAGCAGCACGTGGCCGCCTGCCAGGATCGCGGCTAGCGTCAACTCGATCACGCGCTCCTGGCCGAATACCGCTCGGGCGATCTCGGCGCGGATGCGGTTCAGCGCTTCGCCAGCGGCTTCGGCTTCTGCGACCAGCGCTTGCGGATCGTTTGCGTTTGCATTGCTCATGGGCGCGAAGCTCGCTTGAATGAGGGCGGAAAATAAGGCGTGGTGCGATCCATGACGTCCCTGGAACAGTTAATGGCCGCGCTCAAGGCAGAAGCCGGTGGGCGCGATAGGGGGCCGCCTCCTGTCGACAGATGGAACCCCACGTTCTGTGGCGAGGCCGGCTTCGAAATCCTGGCCGATGGAACCTGGAAACACGAGGGCACGCGCATCACGCGCGAAAGCCTGGTCAAGCTGTTCGCCTCGATCCTGAGGAAGGACGAGGACGGGCTGACTTATCTGGTTACGCCAGTGGAGAAGATCCGCGTCGAGGTCGAGGATGCGCCGTTCGTCGTCATCCGCGCCGATCGCCATGGGCAGGGCCGCGAGCAGACCATCGCGTTCACCACGAATGTCGGCGACGTGGTCGCGGCGGGGCCGGAGCATCCGCTGCGCGTCGCCATGGTGAACGGCGCGCCGAGACCTTACGTGCATGTACGCGGGCGCTTGGAAGCGCGGGTGCTGCGCGCGCCGTTCTATGAACTGGTGGACTGGGCCGAGCCGCGCGACGGGAGACTGGGTGTGTGGAGCGGGGGCGTGTGGTGGGAGCTGGGGGCGGCGAGTGAGCGATAGGATTGAAGACTTGCTGCGCGCGCGCCTCGATCCGCTGAACGGAATCGCGGCGCGTGCGCGGCTGCGCTCCGACCGCGACCTCAACCCCGATTGGGCCCGGCCCGACACTGAAGTGCGTCCGGCTGCGGTGCTGGCGCCGATCATCAGGCGCCACGACGGCTGGACCATGCTGTTCACGGAACGCGCGCACGATACGCCCGCGCATCCGGGGCAGGTGTCCTTCCCCGGCGGGCGCGTGCAGGATGGCGATGCGAACGCGGTCGAAACTGCGCTGCGCGAAACCGAGGAGGAGATCGGGCTTAAGCGTCACTTCATCGAGCCTATCGGCGCCTGGGATTTGTACGAGACTGGCACCGGATTTCGCATCACGCCGATCGTGGGGCTGGTTGAGCCGGGCTTCGAACTGGCGCTCGATCCGCGCGAAGTGGCGAGCGTGTTCGAGGCCCCGCTGTCGTTCCTGTTCGACGCCGCCAATCACGAGCGCCGCGAAGCGGATTGGAAGGGCGCGCGCCGCGCCTATTATGCCATGCCGTATGGCGAGCGCTTCATCTGGGGCGCGACCGCGGGCATGATCCGGGCGCTGTGGGAGCGGCTTTATGGCTAGCCAGGATCCCGCTGACCCGCCGCATTCGAACCGCTCTTCGTGCTGATGCTGATGGGCTCTACATGTTCTTCGAGCCCTACGTCGCCAAGGCGCGGGGCGCGCGCTAGGAGCAGGATGTGGCTAAGGCAACTAACAAGCGCGAATCCGGCAGCGATTGGCGGCGCGATATGCTCGCCCGCATCCGTGCATTGATCGAGGAGGCCGCGCCTGACGCTGTCGAGGAATCGAAGTGGCGGAAGGCTTCCAATCCCGCCGGCGTGCCCACGTGGTCGCTGAACGGCATCCTCTGCACAGGCGAAACTTACAAGGACAAAGTGAAGCTCACCTTCGCCAAGGGCGCTTCGCTTAATGACCCCGCGGGCCTGTTCAATGCGAGCCTCGACGCCGGCACGCGCCGCGCGATTGATCTTTACGAAGGCGACAAGCTCAACGAAAAGCCGTTCAAGGCGCTGATCCGCGAGGCGGTTGCGGCGAATGCGAAGCCGAAGAAGCGCGGTTGATGACAGGCGCGAACTGCGCGATGACGTACCGCATGGCTGCCCTCATCGCTCACGCCGCCTGGTTCAAGGCGCCGGAAACGCAGACGCTGATCGCCGCGCTTGAAGCGGCGCGCGCGGACGGTTCGCGTTTCGTCGGCGGCTGCGTGCGCAACACGCTGATGGGGCGCGAAGTCGACGACATCGACATCGCCACGCAGCTGACGCCCGATCGCGTCACCGCAATCGCGCAGGCCGCCGGTTTCGCGGCGCACCCCACCGGCATCGAGCACGGCACGGTGACCGTGGTGGTCAATCACAAGGCGTTCGAAGTGACGACGCTGCGCCGCGACGTGAGCACCGACGGGCGACGCGCCACGGTCGCGTTCACCGAGAGCTGGGAGGAAGACGCAGAGCGCCGCGACTTCCGCATGAACGCGCTCTACGCTGACGCCG
>CAYRHK010000325.1:0-2660 GCA_964423825.1 uncultured Terricaulis sp.
CGCGGATGACGTCGCCCGAGAGATACTCAAGCCCTTGGATGTGGCCCATGGGAAAGGGAAACTTGCCGTCCGGATCGCCCCAGTAGAAATCGTTGATCGCCATCGTCTTGGGGAAATCAGTTTCGATCTTCGGCCACGCGAACGAGAGTGACGCCGAGGCGGTATGGAACATGTAGTTGCGGCCAACCTGATCGGACCCGTTCGCGAGTCCGTTTGGGTGGTCGCTATTTGCAGAGCGCAAGAGCACCGCAGCCGAATTAATCGCGCCCGCCGCTAGCACGACGATGTCGCCCTTTGCGCGCTGAACCCCGTCGCGCGTTTCGTACACCACGCCCGATACAGATTTGCCGCCCCCCGCCGTCTCCAGCCGCAACACCTTGGCGCCGGTCACCAATTCCACATTCCGGTCGCGCAACGCGCGCGACACCATCTTGCGCCCGTCGGACTTCGCTTGCCTCAGACACGGAAAGCCGCCGCATGTGCGGCATCGAACGCACGGGCTCTCGGGGATGTTCATGTCGTCGCGTTCCGCGGCGATAGGCATCTCGAAGGGGCGAAGCCCTTGAAGCGTCAACCGGCCCTTCAATGCTTTGATCTCGGGATCGTGCGTCATCGGCGGATGGGTATAGGGTGGGGCGTCAGCATCGTCGGTGTGATCGGCGCCGCGCAGTCCATGCACATTCCACAGCGCCTCTGCTTCGGTGTAGTAGCCGGCGAGGTCCTCATAGCGGATCGGCCATCGCGGCGAGATCATGCCGCCATGGTGCACCGTTTCCTCGAAGTCCCGCTTGCGGAAACGATAGAGTGCTGCGCCGTAAAAAATGGTGTTGCCTCCGACCCAATAATGGATGTTCGGCTGGAACTCGCGGCCCTTGCGGTCGCGCCAGGTTTCCTTGGCTTTGTAGCGGTGGCGCAGAAACACTTCCTTGGGGTTCCAATTGTCCGGTTCCACCGGCAGATGCTCGCCGCGTTCCAGCATCAGGATCGATTTGCCAGTGGACGCCAACCGCTGCGCCAAAGTAGCGCCCCCGGCGCCGGACCCGATCACCACGACGTCGTAGTTCTTGTCGGCGCGTTCGACCGCATCCATTTCACTCACCGACATAGTACTTCTCCGCCGCCGCGCGCGTGAGCGCGCGCATCCATGTTTCCGGTAGCAAGCGCATGAACGCCGCCGCCAACTTTGGCGGTCCGCCAGGCACTACGATCTCATGCCCCTTCTCGTTACGCGCCCAGGCCTCCCGCGCGACTTGCTGCGGCGTCTGCGAGAAATTGCGCGGCGCGCCGCCGTCCATCGGAATGTTGTTAGCCTGCTGAAATTCGGTGGCGACAAAGCCCGGCAACACCGCCGTCACGTAGACGCCGCGATCCTTCACTTCAGCGTTCAGCGATTGCGAGAACTTCAACAGGAATGACTTGCCGGCGGGATAAAGCGTGTTGCCTTTGCCCCCCGACGACAACGCCGCAATCGAGCTGATGTTGATGATGCGGCCGAAACGTCGCAGCAACATGCCGGGCAAAAATTCGTGGCTTAGCGCCGCCGGCGTCACCACCGTTAGCTCGAGGAATGCGTTCTGCTCATCCAGCATCGTGCCAGCGAAGCCCTTGGTGATGGTTGCGCCCGCATTGTTGACCAACATGTCGACATGCGGCGTCGCGGCCTTGACCTCGGTCGCCAATGTCTGCGCGACGCCTGACCGCGAGAGGTCGGCAACGAACACGTCCGCATGGGCGCCTAGCGCCCGCAACTTGCCCGCCAACGCTTCGAGCCGCTCGGCGCGGCGCGCCACCAGGCCGACGTCGAAACCCTTGGCGACCGCCAGTCGCGCCAGCGCCGCGCCAATGCCGGAAGAGGCGCCTGTAATCAGCGCATAGCGGCGGCTAGTCATGAGAATTTTTCCCTTCGCTGCACCGGATACGTCGGCGGCGACTGCGGCGTTACGCTTGACCCCCCGCCGCGCACGTTCCAATCCCAATCCCATGAAGATTCTCATTGTCGGGTCGGGCGGACGCGAGCATGCGCTGGGGTGGAAATTGGCGCAAAGCCCGCTTGTCTCCGAGATCATTTCAGCGCCGGGTAATCCTGGCTTGGCGGAACTCGGGCGGGTCGTCGCGATCAAGGTGGATCAACCACAAGAACTTGCTGCGTTGGCGATGCGTGAACGAGTCGATCTCGTCGTCGTTGGCCCGGAGGCAGCCGCCGCAGCCGGTTTGGCCGATAGTCTGGCGAAAGTCGGCGTGCCCTGCTTCGGCCCCAGTCAAGCAGCCGCTGAACTGGAAAGTTCGAAAGCATTCATGAAAGACTTTTGTCGTCGCCACGGCGTGCCCACCGCCGAGTACAAAGTCTTCGACGACGCCATTCGCGCCAAGGCCTATCTGGGCGACCGCGAGCCTCCGTTCGTGATCAAAGCCGACGGCCTCGCTGCGGGCAAAGGCGTGATCATCGCCGAGACACGGCGCGAAGCCGACGCTGCGATCGATGAGGTCTTATTCTTAAAAAAGTTCGGCGCTGCCGGACAGCGCATCGTGATCGAGGATTTTCTGCCCGGCGAGGAAGCAAGTTTCTTCGCGCTTTGCGATGGCGAAACCGCGATCCCGCTGCAGGCGGCGCAAGACCACAAGCGCGCCTATGACGGCGACAAGGGCCCGAACACCGGGGG
>CAYRHK010000326.1:0-2646 GCA_964423825.1 uncultured Terricaulis sp.
GAAGGGCGCCCCCCTCACCATCCAGCTCAATGGCGCGCGCACGATCGAGATCGAGTACGAAAGCGCGGAGAACGCAAGCGCGCTGCAATGGCTCACGCCAGAGCAGACCGCGAGCGGCAAACGCTTCCTGTTCAGCCAAGGTCAGTCGATCCTGAACCGATCCTGGATCCCGACCCAGGACAGCCCAGGCATCCGCCAGACCTACGACGCGCGCATCGTCGTGCCCGAAGGCCTCAAGGCCGTCATGAGCGCCGAGATGCTGACGCCGAACGGCCAGCGCGCGCGCGAGGGCGGGCGCGCGTTCCGCTTCCGCATGCCGCAACCGATTCCGCCCTATCTCATCGCCATCGCCATCGGCGATCTCGAGCACCGCGCCGTCGGTCCGCGCACCGGCGTTTACGCCGAGCCCAGCGTCATCGAGCGCGGCGTCTACGAATGCGCCGATATGGAGCGCATGATGGACGTGGCCGAGAGCCTCTATGGACCCTATCGCTGGGGCCGATACGATGTGCTGATCCTGCCGCCGTCGTTCCCCTATGGCGGCATGGAAAATCCGCGCCTTACCTTCCTAACGCCAACCTTCCTCGCCGGCGACCGCTCGCTCGTATCGCTGGTCGCGCACGAACTGGCGCACTCGTGGTCGGGCAATCTTGTCACCAACGCCGTGTGGGAAGACAGCTGGCTCAACGAAGGCTTCACCTCCTACATTGAGGGCCGCATCGGCGAAGCGCTATTCGGCGTCGAGCACGCACGCATGGCTGAAGCGCTGTCGTGGGCCGACATTCAGACCGCACTCACCGCTGTACCCGCCGATGGCCAGCGCCTGCACTGGGTGGGCGAAGTGAGCGCCAATGATAACTCCAGCGCCATCACTTACGATAAAGGCGCCCTCTTCCTGCGCACCGTCGAGGGTGTCATTGGACGCGAACGACTCGATGGCTATCTGCGTTCGTACTTCGATCGCCACGCGTTTGCGCCTATGACGACGCAAGCATTCCTGGCCGACTTCCGCGACAACGTCGTCCGCGGCGACGCCGGCCTGGAAGCGCGCTTGAAGCTCGATGACTGGGCTTATGAGCCCGGCATTCCGGTCAACGCAGTCGAACCCGTCGCGCATGGCTTCGACGAAATTCCCGGTTATGTCACTCAGTTCGCCGCAGGCGGACCGCCAGGCGCTGCGCCGTGGGAGCACTGGAACACCATGCAGCGGCAACGCTATTTGCAGACGCTGCCGCGTGAGCTTTCTGCGGAACGCTTGGATACGCTCAACGCCGCGTTCAACTTGAACAACATCGGCAACAACGAAGTTCTGTTCGACTGGCTGATGTTGGCGCTCGCCAATCGCTATCAACCTGCCGTGCCGTCGGTGGAGCGCTTCTTGACTAGCATGGGCCGCGGCAAATTCGTGCGCCCGCTCTATCGCGCACTGATGGGCCAAGGCGACTGGGGCCAAGCCATCGCGCGTCCCCTCTATGCACGCGCCCGCCCCGGCTACCACCCGATCGTGCAAGCGGCCGTCGACCGCATCATAACCCCAGCTTAGCCGTCATTGGTTTTGTCCTCGGCGCGCTCAGCTTGCTGAGCGCGCTGTCGCACCCAACTCGCGGCGAGAATTGTAATCACGATCAACACCACCACGTAGGGCGCGTACTGGCGTATGTGCTCGCCCATCACTGCGCCAAGGCTTCGGATGATCGCATACATCAATGCGAGATAAAGCGCGCCCGACGCGGCCACCAAAGTGATGAAGCGCCAAAACGGCGCTCTAAAGACGCCGCACGCGATATAAAGCGGAATGCGCGTTCCTGGCACGAACCGCGCCACCACCAGGGTCAATCCCAAGCGACGCAGCACGCGCTCGCGCGCGTTCTGCACCCGCGCGTCAGCGATCCAGCGCGAAGCCCGCCGAGAGCGGTGCGCCAAGCGGCCCACCCAATACTTCCAGCCGTCGCTGATCATGAGGCCGACCCAGGTGACGGCCATCGCCGCGATTGGATTGAGGTGCCCCGAAACCGCCGCGGCGGCGGCGCCGACGACCGCCGCATCCTCCTGGACGAACGGTCCGAGGAACAGCGCGACATAGACCGCCCACGGGCTAAAAAGTTCCGAACTCACCCTTGTCCCTCGCCGGGGCCTTGTAGACCGCAAGCGGTGTGATGCGCCACTGGTCAGCGCGTCGCGCCGGCCATTTACGCCGCCGCGCGCGTTCCGAGCCTCGCAGCGATCGTATCCGCCACCCGCAAGCTGTTGGCGATGCAGGTGAGCGCAGGGTTCACCGCCGCGGACGAGACGAACACGCTGGTGTCGGCGACATAGAGGTTGTCGAGTTCGTGCGCCTTGCAGTTCGCGTCCACCACCGATGAGCCGGCATCATGGCCCATTCTGAGCGTGCCGCATTGGTGGGCGGTGCCGTAGATCGGCAGAATGGAGTCCATCTGTGTGCGGTTGGCGCGCAAGCAGCGACAAGTGCGCCCCGCCCTCGCCATCGCTTTGTGGAACTTTCGAATGAGACGGTCGTGGGCCTTGAGGTTGTTGTACCAATAGTCGAGCCGGATGCCGCCGTCGGCGTCGAGCCGCACGCGGTTGCGCGCTTCCGGCAGGTCCTCGGTCATGATCAGGAAGGCCAACACGCGGTCGCCGACCCAG
>CAYRHK010000327.1:0-2624 GCA_964423825.1 uncultured Terricaulis sp.
CCTTGCGGTTGAAGTCGCCTACAAGGCCATGCCCGACGGCTTCATGCAGCATGACGCCCGGCCAGCCGGGGCCGAGCACCACATCCATCTCTCCGGCCGGCGCCGGCTGGGCGTCGAGGTTGACGAGCGCGATCCTCAGCGCTTCGTCCGCCAGCGCCCGCCATCGCCCAGGCGCGATGAAAATCTCATACGGCTCGCGACCCCCAGCGCCAGCCGAGCCGCTCTCGCGCCGACCGTCGCGCTCGACGGTGACCGAGACATTGATACGCACCAGCGGGCGGTGGTCGCTCAGCTTGGCCCCATCGGGACGCAGGATCGTGAGTCCGCGCCGCGCCCCCATCAAGGTAGCCGCGACCTGCACCACGCTCGGGTCCTTGGCGCGGCAGTAGGCGTCGATCTCGGCCAGCAGGGCTGTCTTATCAGTAAAGTGCGGCGCTTCGATCGGATCGAAGTCGGCATAAAGCTGGCGATTGACCCGCGCAGGACCTGCGTCGAGCGTGCCCTCGTACCCAAGCTTGACCGCCGCGGCGGCCCCGGCCGCGCGCGCTACGGCTTCGGTCTCCAATACGCTGGCATGGCCGTAACCGGCCCGCTCTCCAGCGACCACGCGCAGTCCGAACCCCTGCGAAGCGTCAAAAGACGCCGACTTCAGCCGACCGTCGTCCCAATAGAAACTCTCATTGCGGCTGTCTTCGATGAAAAGTTCACCGTCATCGGCCCCATGCGTGGCCTCAGCCAGGATTCGCGACGCCTCCTCCCAATCCAAGTCAACGGCCTTGGCGGCGGCAGCGTTCAATCCATCGGCCATCGGGGCTCCTTCGCGCGAGTCGGATCGCTACATATAAGGAGGGATCGGATTGGGCGCATCCGCCTAAGGCGTGGGCGTTGGCTCGTTCAGCACATTGGCCAAATAGGCGCGCCGCGTGCGGGCAAACCGCGCAAGCTCGGCATTGGCAGGGCCCCAATCCGGCTGAATTTCGAGTGCGGTATTGTAGTCCTCGTAGGCCCCCCGCAGATCGCCCAGGGCTTCGCGCGCCGCCCCGCGATTGAAATACGCCTTGTGCGGCTCCGACACGCCCATCCCCAAGGCCTCGGTGATCGCCGCGATCGCCTCGCCATGGCGGCGCAGCTGCACGAGGGCCGCGCCGCGGTTCAGCTGAACCTCGGCGTTGCGACGATCCATGGCCGAGACCGCGTCGAAGTCCGCCAGCGCGGATTCGAATTCCTGGCGGCGCAGGTGCGCGACGCCGCGATTGGTCAGCACCTGCAGTCTCACGGTGCGTTCCAGCCCCCGATAATTCAGGGCCTGGCTGCAGAGCTCGATGGTGCGGTCGGACACATCGCCGGCAATCACGGCTTCGGCGCAGCGACGCGCATCCGCGCTGCTGCCGATCACCGTCACCGACCGGGGGTCGGATTGCGCTGCCGCTGGCGCCGCCAAGCTGATCGCCAGCGAAACAATCAAGCCGGAGACGTAGAAGCGCCTTGGAAGCCCAGCGCGGCTCATGCTAGCACCCCAATCTGGTCGCTTAAAAAATCGCAAGGCGCGGTCGAATGCCGCGCCCGGCAACTATAGGCTCTGGCGCCGGCTCGCGCCATACCGCTGATGTATCTCGATGGGAGGCAGGTGCTTGAAGCTTGGGGCTTTGATCACGGCGAGCGCCATAGGCGTCGCCTTTGGGAGCGGCGCGGCTCATGCTGCTGTCGGCGCGCCGACGCCCGGCGCTATCGATTTTCAAGAGGCCGCCACGCAGGTGATGCGCGACATCCAGGGATTTCATGGTTTCCTGCTGCCGATCATCGTGGCGATCTCCGTGCTGGTGTTGGCGCTCTTGCTGTGGGTGATGATCCGTTACAATCGCCGCGCCAACCCAACGCCGAAGAAGTTCACCCACAATGTGATGGTTGAGGTGATCTGGACAGTGGTGCCTGTCTTGATTCTGGTAGCCATCGCCTGGCGCTCGTTCCCGTTGCTCTACGAACAGGAGCGCATCCCCGAAGCGGAGTTCACGCTGAAGGTCACAGGCAATTCCTGGTTCTGGAATTATGAGTACCCTGACCTCGGCGTGTCGATCGCTTCGAACATGATGCCCGAAGCCGACGCGATCGCCCAAGGCCGGCCGCGACTCCTGGCGACAACCGAACCGCTCTACGTGCCCGTGGGCGCAAACGTCCGCGTCTTGGTCACGTCCAACGACGTGATCCACTCCTTCGCCGTGCCGGCGTTCGGCGTGAAGGAGGATGCGATCCAGGGGCGCGTGAACGAGACTTGGTTCAACGTCGACCGCGAGGGCGTGTTCTACGGACAATGCTCCGAGCTGTGTGGCGTGAACCACGCTTACATGCCGATCGAAATCCACGCGGTGAGCCGCGCGGAGTTTGAACAATGGGTCGCTGCTCAGGGCGGCTCAATGGCCACCAACGCGCCTGACGAAGGTTCGGCGGCGCCCGCGCCCCAAGGCGCGCCGGCGCGCTGATGCGATAGCGGAGAGCAGAAGAGATGACGCACGAACCGGCAGCGGCTCACGGCGCGCACGATGCCCATGATCACCGCCCCAGCCCCTACGATTGGAAGCGTTGGGTCTATTCCACCAACCACAAGGACATCGGCACGATGTATCTTG
>CAYRHK010000328.1:0-2618 GCA_964423825.1 uncultured Terricaulis sp.
GATCGACATCAATATGGGCTGTCCCTCGAAGAGCGTGACCTCCGGCCTCTGCGGCTCGGCGCTGATGCGCGATCCTGACTTGGCGCTGCGGCTGATCGAAGCGACTGTGGCCGCGACTAGGCTGCCGGTTACGCTGAAGATGCGCCTGGGTTGGGATCGGACCTCCCTAAACGCGGACAAAATCGCCAAGCGCGCCGAGACGGCGGGCGTGGCGATGATCACCGTGCATGGGCGGACGCGCCAGCAATTCTACACTGGCGCCGCCGACTGGGCCGCGATCGCTCCTGTGGCGGAGGCGGTGCGCATTCCCGTGATAGCCAATGGCGATATCGCGAGCGCCGAAGACGCGCGCGCGGCGCTCAAGCTTTCCGGCGCGACCGGCGTGATGATCGGGCGCGCGGCGCAGGGGCGGCCATGGTTGCCCGGTGCGATCGAGCGGGCGCTAAAGGTTGGCCGCGCAGTGCAGGCGCCGCCGCGCGAGCGGCTGCTTAAATCGCTGCTGGCGCTCTACGACGATACGCTCGCCTTCTATCCGCAAGCCTTGGGCGTACGCGTCGCGCGCAAACATATCGCCTGGACGATCGATGCTGTGCTCGGGCCCGCGGCTCGTGAACGCCGCGCTGCGATCTGCCGGCTCGAAGACCCTGCGCGCGTGCGCGATGAATTGTGCGCATTGTTTGAGCGCGAAGACGAACGCGCCGCTGCCTAGGTCGGTAATATTTCGGAAACCAAATCAGTCGTTTTTGGGTGGTCTGATTCGGTGGGGGACCAGATGACACACAACGACGCTCTGGCAGCGCTGTTGGGACCGGAATTGTTCGACCGCCTCGAGTGGGCAAGCCTGAAGATGTCTCAGCGTGAAGCGATTCTGTCCGTATTCCGAGTCGGGATCGGCGCCGGCGCGCAGTCGGGCGTGGTTTCAACCATCGACTGCGTATTGGGGCAGGGACGCGTGCTCATCTGCGAGGATGGCTCGCGCTGGCAAGCGTGCGAGCGCGACGACGCCGAACTCATCGAGGATTGGGGCGCGGGCGCGCTGGTGGCCGTGCACCGCCAGCTGATGTACCGACTGGATCCCTACCAGGCTGCGGAAGTGGCGCTGTTGGCGATCTGAGGCTAGCGTGTGGTTCGTTGCGGAGCCGAACCCATGCCTGACTTCAAGACCATCCAATTCGCCGTCGAAGACCACATCGCGATCATCACGCTCAATCGCCCCGAGCGCATGAACGCCTTCACCGACGTGATGGCGCGCGAGCTGATCGCCGCTTTCGATGAAACTGACGGGAACGATGATGTACGCGCGGTGATCGTCACCGGCGCGGGGCGGGCGTTCTGCGCCGGCGCCGACCTGGGCTTGGGCGGCGACACGTTCAACTATGAAACGCGGCGCGCCAACCAGGTCAGCGATGACAAGTTCGACGCGAGCGGCGATCGCGACGGCGGCGGCCAAGTCGGCCTGCGCATCTATCAAAGCTTGAAGCCGGTGATCGCGGCGATGAACGGCGCGGCCGTCGGCGTCGGCGCCACCATGCAGACCTGCATGGATTTTCGCCTCGCTGTCGAAGGCGCGAAAATGGGCTTTGTGTTCGCGCGCCGCGGCATCGTGCCGGAGACGTTGTCGTCCTACTTTTTGCCGCGTCTGGTGGGCTTACAGACCGCGCTTGAGTGGACGCTGACGGGCCGCATATTCACGACCGAGGAAGGCCACGCGCGCGGCCTCATCCGTTCGCTGCACAAGCCCGATGAGTTGATGCCGGCGGCAAAGGCGCTGGCGCGCGAGATCGCCGACAACACAGCCCCGGTCTCGGTCGCGCTGGCGCGGCAGATGTTGCTTGCCATGCTCGACGCCAAGCATCCGATGGAGGCGCACCAATTGGAGAGCCGGCTGATGGTGGCGCGCGGCCGCGCCAATGATGTCAAAGAGGGCGTGTCATCGTTCCTGGAGAAGCGTTCGCCGGTTTATCCCGACAAGGTCTCTACTGACTTGCCCCAACCCTATCCCTGGCGGCCGATGCCGCCATTTCGCGACTGAGCCGCCGCTGTTTGGCATTGCCGCCTAGTTGTCCGAGCGTCAGCGCCCTTGCGCGCCCTAGAACCTCGGATTGATCTGGGTCAAGGCGCACGCAGGCGCTGGGCGCTTCCTTGCAGACAGGGAGGCTATCATGCCGCAAAATCTCACTGTCGATCCGTTGGCGCTGACCGCACTCGGGTTCTTGGGCGGTGTGTTGGTGCTGACCATCGGCCTGTTCGTGTGGCTGATGCTGCCGAAGCGTAACGGCGCGCGGAAGACTCCCTAGCGTTGCGCGGGCGCCCCGGTTGCGCGTTCGACAGCTTCCTCAGCCCCGGCGTCGTCACGGGTCATGAAGAACGTGCCTGACCAGTCGCCCGGGATGCGCCAGCGCCCGTCGATACGGGTCAACGTCGCGTTGGCTTGGCCTTCGTACAAGATGACATGGTGCAGGCCGCCGCTGCCGTTGGCGAACTTCGAGAAGCGCACGTCGAGCCCACTGCGCACGCCGTCAATGTCGGCGGTGACAACCGTGTCTGGCGTGTACCCCAGCGAATTGGGCTCCTGCGTCGTGCCGGTGAAAGCCCCGTCGCGCTCCTCGATCTGGGCA
>CAYRHK010000329.1:0-2614 GCA_964423825.1 uncultured Terricaulis sp.
ACGTTCCCCTGCGCATCCGTGATCGTGATCATCGTGTTGTTGAAGGAGGCGTTCACGTGCGCCACGCCAGTCACGATGTTCTTACGCTCGCGTTTTTTTACGCGTGTAGTTTCCTTGGCCATCGCCGTTCGTCCTTATTTCTTCGTCGCTTGTTTCTTGCCGGCGATCGGCTTAGCCGGGCCCTTCCGAGTGCGCGCATTCGTGTGCGTCCGCTGACCACGAACGGGAAGGCCCTTGCGATGGCGCAATCCGCGATAACAACCCAAATCCATCAAACGCTTGATATTGGTGGAAGTTTCCCGGCGCAGGTCGCCCTCCACCGTGTAATCACGGTCGATTGCCTCGCGGATTTGAAGCACCTCGGCATCGGTCAGATCGCTCACGCGACGCTGTGATCCGATGCCCACCTTCTGGCAAATCTCGCCAGCATAGTGCGGGCCGATGCCGTGAATGTACTGCAGCGCGATCACTACGCGCTTCTGAGTGGGAATATTGACGCCTGCGATACGTGCCATGCGAGAGCGAAGCCCCAAAACGTAAAGACGCGACTGCGCCGGGCCGAGACGACCCGGAGCGATCGCGGATCAAACTGCGCGAAGCGCGTGGTTATAGCCGGGCCAAATGCCGCGTCAACTGCAACCAGCGCCAAATTAACGGCCGCTCGAACGATCAAATTGGGCACGCGCAGCATGGATGCAAGGGGCATGTCTGCTCGCCCAATCGCCCAGGGCGCCCACCGGGCCCAGCAAGTCCGATCCCAAGGCGGTTAGGGCATAGTCGACACGAGGCGGGGCGGCGGGCGCCACGGTCCTGGTCACAATCCCGTCGCGCTCCAAACCCCGCAAAGTGAGTGTCAGCATACGCTGAGAAATACCGTTGATGGACCGCTTGATTTCGTTGAAGCGTCGGGGCCCGGCGCCGAGCGTGATAATGATGAGGACCGACCATTTGTCCCCAACGCGGGACAGAATTTCCCCAATCAGGCGGCAGTCCTGCGACGCGAAGTCGGGATGTCCGTTGGCACGATCTAGCACGCTGCTCCTCCAAACAAGTGGATAGGTGCGTGTCTAGACTTAGTATCGATTGGGCACTGTGCCTGCCGTCACGCTGGGAGGCCTAGCCACCCTCAATCACTGCGGCGATCGCGCACGCCACGGACTCGACATCGGCCATGCCGTCGACGCCGGCCAGCTTCCCCTGCGCCTCATAATAGGGAACCAAGGGGGCCGTCTGGGAGAGATAGGCGTTCAAGCGCACCTTGTAGGCGTCTGGGTTGTCGTCGGCCCTGCCCTCTTCTGCGAAGCGCTTGGCCACCCGCGCCATAAGCTTCTCGGAATCGACCTCTAATTTAACGACCCGATCGATTTTTTGTCCGTGCCTGCCGAGCAGCGCGTCGAGTGCTTCAGCTTGGGCCACCGTGCGCGGGAAGCCGTCAAAGATAAACCCTGGGGCGCCGACGTGCCGCCGCAGCGCATCCTCGATCAACGCGATGACGATCTCGTCGGAAACCAGCGAGCCCGAATCCATGATCGCTGCGACACGCCTACCCAACTCCGAGCCGCTGGCGCGCGCTGCGCGCAGCATGTCACCGGTCGAAAGTTGAACATAACCCCGTTCGGCTGTCAGGCGCTTGGCTTGCGTGCCCTTGCCCGCTGCCGGCGGCCCGAACAGGATCAGGTTCATTTCTTCAGCACTCCCGTCGGATTGCTGCCGCGCAACTTCGACCGCTTGATCAGCCCTTCGTACTGGTGCGCCACCAAGTGCGATTGGATTTGGGCCACTGTGTCGATCGTCACTGAGACCACGATCATGATCGAAGTCCCGCCGATCAAGGTGCCGATGGAAGCGGGTACGCCGAGCCGCGAGATCATGATCTCCGGCAACAAGCACACGATAGTGATGTAGGCGGCGCCAATGACCGTGAGGCGCGTCAGCACGTAGTCGAGATATTCGGCGGTTTTCTTGCCAGGGCGGATGCCGGGCAGAAACCCGCCATACTTCCGCAGATTGTCAGCGGTCTCCTCGGGATTGAATACAATCGAGGTGTAGAAGAAGCAGAAAAAGACAATGCCAAGGCCGTAAAGCGCAATGTGGCCTGGTTGCCCGTATCCGAAATAGGCCTGGAACGTTGTAAGCCACTCCGGCGGGCTCGCGCTCATGCCCAGAAATCCCGCAAGCGTTGTCGGCAACAGCAATAGCGACGACGCGAAGATCGGCGGGATGACGCCCGCGGTGTTGATTTTTAACGGCAAGAACGAACTCTCGCCCATGAACATGCGGTTACCCTGCTGACGTTTGGGATACTGAATCACAAGGCGTCGCTGCGAGCGCTCGATAAATACGATCAGCACGATCACCGCGAGCATCAAACCGACGATCGCGAAAATCGAGAACGGATTGATGTCGCCAACGCGCGCGAGTTCAAGCGTTTGAACCAACACGCGCGGCAGCTCCGCGATAATTCCAGCGAAGATAATGAGCGAAATGCCGTTGCCGACGCCGCGCGCCGTGATCTGTTCGCCCAGCCACATCAAGAACATGGTGCCGCCGGTTAGCGTGATGACCGTGGACGCGATGAAGAACCAGCCCGGATTGGTGGCGATGCCGCCGGTCT
>CAYRHK010000330.1:0-2597 GCA_964423825.1 uncultured Terricaulis sp.
TGGGCGTCGCCGACGAAGGCATTCGCGCTGGCCTGAAGAGTTTCGCCGGGGTGAAACGGCGCTTCACCACGACCGGCTATTGGAACGACGTGCGCATCGTCGACGATTACGGCCATCACCCGGTCGAGATCGCCGCCGTGCTCTCCGCGGCGCGCGAGATGACCAGCGGACGCGTGCTGGCGATTGTACAACCGCATCGGTTCACGCGCCTGCGCGACCTGTTCAAGGAATTTTCCACCTGCTTCAACGATGCCGACATCGTCGCGGTGGTCGATGTTTATCCCGCCGGCGAAGCGCCGATCGAAGGCGTCAGCGCCGATACGCTGGTCGCCAGCCTGAAAAGCCACGGCCATCGCGACGCGCGCAAGCTCGCTTCGCTGGACGATCTCCCCGCGCTGGTGCGCGCCGAAGCCAAGCCCGGCGACATCGTCGTGTGCCTGGGCGCGGGGGACATCACGACCTACGCCAACGCCCTGCCGGCGAAGCTGGGGGCGGGGTGAGCGTAGCACATATGGTTACAGCGTATTGATCAGGCAATCACGGTTGGCATGTTCGGCGGCGCGGTAGGTTCAAACCGCCATGCCCTGGCGGTTTTTGCACGGATCGCGACTGAGTAATGTCGCTTTGGCAACGAAGTGTCGTCGCAACATTTGACGCGCGCGCCGACTCAGGGCGCTCGTAATCTCCATGGCCGACTCACACCCCCGCGGGCGCGCCCCGTTGCGCGCCGCCATCGTGTACGACTTCGACGGCACGCTGGCGCGCGGCAACCTCCAGGAGCGCAGCTTCATCCCCGACATCGCCGGCATGAGCCATGCCGATTTCTGGATGGAGGTGAAGCGCCTCGCCAAGGCCGAGGACGCCGACGAGATCCTCGTCTACATGCATCTGATGCTCGACCGCGCCCGCGCGGCCGGTCACCCGGTCACGCGCAAGCAATTGCAGGAAAGCGGCCGCGACCCGGACTTCTTCGACGGGCTCGATCATTGGTTCGAGCGCATCGACGCCTTCGCCGACGATCTGGGGCTTCAACTCGACCATTACGTGGTCTCGTCCGGCATCTATGAGATGATCGAAGGCTGCCCGTTGTTCGGTCGCTTCCGGCAGGTGTTCGCTTCGCGCTTCTTGTACGACAAGCGCGGCGAGGCGAAATGGCCGTCGGTGGCGATCAATTACACCACCAAGACGCAATTCCTGTTCCGCATCAACAAGGGCATCGACAACGTCTACGACACCGAGGCGATCAATCGCTGGATGCACGACGACGCGCGTTCGCTGCCGTTCGAGCGCATGATCTTCATCGGCGACGGCGACACCGACATCCCCTCGATGCGCATGGTGACGGCCCAGGGCGGCTGCGCCATCGCCGTGCTCGATCCCTATCAATGGACCGAGCCGCGCAGCCTCGACAAGATCAGCAAACTGATCGCCGAGGATCGTGTTAGCTACGTGGCGCCGGCCGACTATCAGCCCAAAAGCCAGCTCGACGTCATCGTCAAAGGCGCGCTCGGCCGCATTGCTCTGCGCGCAGGCCTGCCGGTTTCGGCCTGACCCTCAGTAGCTCGTGGACGAGGGCGTGGGCGGCGACGGTGGGGCCCGCTCAATGCCAGTGACGGCATAAGGAAGCGGCGGGTCGCCGCCCACTAGTCGTACGCCGTCGCCGCTGCCGACGCAGATAAAGCTCAGCGTCGACTGGATGGAGATGGCGTGATTCCAATCGAGATCGCGCGTGTTTTGATTGATGCTCAGATAGTACTCGCGTCCGCCGCGAATGCGTACGCGGATGCGGTGCTCGTCGAGCACGCCGTAACCGCTGACCTCGACATTGCGGAAGCAATCGCGCCGTGGTTGCTCGCTCTCTTGCGAGTTGGCGGGCGCTGTTATGGCGGTGCAGAGCGCAAGAGCTGCCGCGGCGCCAAGCAATCGTCTCATGGGATAGCCTCCTCTTGGTCTCAGCTGCCTTGCACCGGCGGCGGATCGTCCGGCGCGCGTTCAATCGACGCCACCGGGAATGTACGCCGCGGTTCGCCGCCAATGAGCTCAACGCCCGGCGCGGAGCCGGTGCAAATCTGGCCGGTCGCCGAGCGGATCGCGATCGCCTGCGTCCAATCAAGATCTCGCGCATTGAACATGGTCGTTAGGATATAGCTGCGGCTCGCGCCGACGCTGATCCGCACATGATTGTCGTCGACAATCGAATAGCCGTTCACCTGCTCGCTACGGAAACACTCGCGATCGCCGCTCCCTGACGAGGCGGTTTCCGTCGTTGACGCACACGCGGCCAAACCGAGCCCTACGAGCGCGATCATTGCTGCCCGAACCATGCAAACCTCCATGTTCGTCCACACTATGCATGGCAAGCTTGCGGCGCGCGACCCCGCTCATGCGTTGACGGCGGTCAAATCTGCGCGATAGCCATCAACTATGAGTGATCTGAACTTGCCTGCGGTGCGTGGCCGAATTCTGCGAAACGAAAACCTGGCGCCGCTCACCTGGTTCCGGGTCGGCGGGCCAGCGACGGCCCTGTTCCTGCCCGCCGACGAAGCCGACCTCCGAGACTTTCTGCGCGCGCTATCGCCGCAGGTCCCGGTTCTCAC
>CAYRHK010000331.1:0-2593 GCA_964423825.1 uncultured Terricaulis sp.
AGCCCAAGATGCGGTGGTTTTTGGGGGTGGGGGTGGGCGCTGCGATTGTGTTCATCGACGGCGATGCTAACGGCGCTCGCAGGGAATGCGAGAGTAAGTTGGTCTAACTTGGCTGGAGGGCGGCGATGAGAGCAATGCCACCACCGATGACAAGAACCACCGCGACGGTGATGAGCCAGCCGGACACCAACATCACGAAGAACTTGCCGCTGCCCCATATCTCTGTAACGCCGCGCACGCGAACCGCGCGGTGGATGTAGTAGGACCCGTGGCGGATGCGCCCTTTCTGATCATGAGGGTGTGAGAGTAGGTAGATGCCGAGCGGAATGATTGGCACGAACACAAACGTGAACCAGTGCATGCGCACGAAGAGGTCTTCGCCGAGTTCAGGATGCCTGAGCGCTGTCCCGGAAAACCCAAATCCAATGCCGTTGATGCGGAAGAGAACTGGATTGGTGCGAACCGGTTTGCTGAACTGTTCGATGAGCGCCGCCGCGCCGTTGGCTTGCTGCGTCACCGTTCGCCCCTACAACCGCCAGCTCAGCGCCAGCGCGCCGAAATCCTGCCGCGAGGGTTGGGTTTCGAACTCTTCGGTGCGCCAGACGTAAGTGTACGCCAGACGCCAATCGCCGGCGCTGAGGGTGAAGCCGGTCTGGAAGTCGCCGACGTAGGGATTGCGTTCGACCGAAGCGCTATCCTCGAAGGTGTTGCCGTCCAAGAAGAGATTGCGCGCCACCGCGCGGCCCTGCACGCCAGCAAACACCGACCACGAGAGCGGCCCGCCGTCGAAGTGCTCGACGCCGGCCAGCGAGGGCCGCACACGAGGGGGCCCGTAATCGTTGTCGATGCGCTGGCCGATGCGCACTGCGAGGCCCGCGCGCGCTTCGGTGCGCAGGGTGCCGAGGGTGGCGCCGAAGCTGGGCGTCAAGTCCGCTTCGAGGCCGCCGAGCGCATCGATGGAAACGCGAAACTCGCTGGGATTGAAGCGGCGATCGAAGGAAAGCGCGAACGCGAACTCGTCGTGCAATTGGCTGTCCCAGCCCAGCGGCTCGGGCGCGTTCAGAATCTGGTGGATGCCGCGTTGGCTTTCTTCGCCGAGTGCGGAGGGGCCGACGATGCCGAACTCCAGTTCGTAGGTGTCGAGGTGGGAGTCGTCGACTTCGACGCCGACCATCAGCTGCATGTACAGCCAGCCTGCGTAGGGGTGCTGGTCTGGCGGGGCGGGGACGGCGTTGATGTCCTCGGGCGTAAACAGCGACTGACCGATGGCGATGCCCCAGAATTCGGGGTCGTCACCGGAAAGCGCACGGGTGAAGCCGCCGGCGCCTTCGAGCCAGTCGGGCACGCCGGCGGCGCGCGAAACCCATGCGAGCTTGATGCCGGAAGTGTAATTGTCGTCGGCGCCGGAGGAGAGGCTGTCGTTCTCGACCGCGAGCGAGAAGACGCCCTTTTCTTCCGGGGCACGTTCGGCGA
Organism: uncultured Terricaulis sp.; assembly: GCA_964423825.1. GTDB lineage: Bacteria > Pseudomonadota > Alphaproteobacteria > Caulobacterales > Aquidulcibacteraceae > Vitreimonas. The sequence goes on from CAYRHK010000331.1 coordinate 1,474, forward strand.
AGGCGACGCCAGGCAACGCCGCCAGCGCCGCGCCGGCCAGCCAGATGCTCCTTTGCCTTAGGCGATGATGTCTGGCGTCAGCCGGTCCTCGATCCATTGGATTTGGTCCCTCAGCACCAATTTGCGCTTCTTCAGCCGCGCCATTTGCAACGCGTCCCCGGTGGTCTGTTCCTGCATCGCAAAAATGGCGGTGTCGAGGGCGCGGTGTTCTTCGCGCAGCTCTATCAGCCGCGCGCGTAACGCGCGCACCTCGGGTGTGGCCGCAATGTCGAAGCCGTCTTCGTCATCGACACTCATGGCTCGCCTTTTCCGGCTGATCGCTGCGCGCAAGCTAAGCCACGCGCCGTGGATTCTGTAAAGCGAGACTGATGCGTCGGCGCCGCACTTGCGAAGGGATTTGCTCGCATAAAGATTAATTCGCGTAAGAGATGTTAGGAGACAACAGCTCGATTTGGCGCCAGGATGAATTCGCCCAAACCTAAGGAGGCGCCATCCATGGCCATCGAGCAGCGGTTACGCGAACTCGACGCCCGGCATCGGGATCTGGATTCAATGATTGAGAATGAGGCCAAAAGGCCCGCCGTGGACACAGCACGGCTCTCGGCGATGAAGCGCCAAAAACTCAAGATCAAAGAAGAAATCGAAGACATCCGACAGCGGCTCAGCCGCCACCATTAGCTGGTGCGGCGACGCGCCCGCGAAAGCGCGTCGCCTGACAGTCAGTCAGTGCTCTTCGTCTTCGGGCAGCGCAACCGTTTCGCTCGCTGCCTTGAGCGTCTTGGCTTCCGCCTTGGCGGCCTTCGCTTCGGCGCGCGCGCGCGTAGCGGCGGCTTCCGACACAACCGCGTCAAGTTCGATCTGGCTGCACAGGCCGATGGTCACCGGATCGACCGGTTTTATTTGACCTGAGTTCCAGTGCGTGCGGTTACGCACTTGCTCGATCGTCGCCTTGGTGGTGCCGATTAGTTTGACGACCTTGGAATCCGCCACCTCGGGGTGGTTCTTCAAAAACCATGCAATCGCGTCCGGACGATCTTGCCGGCGCGCGATCGGGGTGTAGCGCGCGCTGCGCTTTTTCATCTGCGGCAGGTCGATGCGCTTTTGTTCGAGCGGTTTCAGC
>CAYRHK010000332.1:0-2590 GCA_964423825.1 uncultured Terricaulis sp.
TTATCGGCGCGGGCCTGTCCGGCGTCGGCGCCGGCGTGCACCTGGGCAAGCACTACCCGAGCAAGAGTTACGTCATCCTAGAGAACCGCGACGCGATCGGCGGCACCTGGGACCTGTTCCGCTATCCGGGCATCCGCTCCGACAGCGACATGTATACGCTTGGCTACAATTTCAAACCCTGGACCGAGCGCAAGGCGATCGCCGACGGCCCCTCGATCTGGAAGTACGTCAACGACACTGCGCGCGACTACGGCGTCGCCCCGCACATCCGCTTCAGGCACAAAGTCACGCGGGCGTCGTGGGATTCCAACGCCGCACTCTGGACAGTCGAAGCCGAACACCAGGGCGCGCAGAAGCGCTTCACAGCCAAGTTCCTCCTCTCCTGCGCCGGCTATTACAATTATGAGCAGGGCTACCTTCCCGCCTTCGAGGGTATGGAGGCCTTCAAGGGCCAGACTATCCATCCCCAGCATTGGCCCGAGGACTACGATTATGCGGGCAAGCGCATCGTCGTCATCGGTTCCGGCGCCACGGCGGTTACGCTCGTGCCATCGCTCACGGACAAGGCTGCGCACGTCACCATGCTGCAGCGCTCGCCCACTTACATGATCTCGATGCCGGCGGAGGACAAATTAGCGAACGCGCTGCGTGGTTTTCTGCCCGCGGGCCTCGCCTACGACATCACCCGCTTCCTGAAAGTGACGATGCAGCAGATCTTCTTCCGCCTCGCCCGCGCGCGACCGCAAAAGACGCGCGAGCGGCTACAAAATCTGATCGCCGAGCAAGTGGGCGATGAGACCGTCGCGCGGCACTTCACGCCGCGCTACAATCCTTGGGAGCAGCGGCTTTGCTTGGTGCCCGACAACGACATGTTCCTGGCCATCAAGGCGGGCAAGGCTTCGGTCGTCACCGACGAGATCGCGCGCTTCACCGAGAAGGGGTTGTTGCTCAAATCCGGCGCCGAACTCGAAGCCGATGTGATCGTCACCGCGACTGGCCTCGCGCTGCAAATGTTCGGCGGCCTCGATCTCAGCGTCGACGGCGCGAAAGTCGAGACCGGCAAGCTCTATGCCTACAAGGGCTGCATGTATTCCGACGTGCCGAACTTCGCCTCGGTGTTCGGCTATACCAACGCGTCATGGACGCTGCGGGCAGACCTGATCAGCGAGTACGTGTGCCGCCTCATCAACTACATGGACGAGCACGGCCTCGATCAAGCGACGCCGCGCATGAACCTCGACGAGATCGAGGAGCGCCCGTTCGTGGATTTCTCCTCCGGCTATTTCGAGCGGGTGCGCCACGTGCTTCCCAAGCAGACTACCGTCGCGCCGTGGAAGCAGAACCAATCCTACATGCACGACATGATGGATTTGCGCTTCGGCGTGCTTGACGACGATGCGATGGAGTTCAGGGCAAAGCCCGCTTCACCGACCGCAGCCACGCCCGCCCGCGAAAAAGCCGACGCGGCCTAAGGGCACGCTTCCAAGCTCGCTGCCGTATAAGCCAGCGCGCGTTCTGGGTCGCTGCGCACGAATTCGAGCACGCGAATGCCGCGCTCGACCTCGACCACGATCAGCCCGTCGCGCGGCGAGCGCGCATCGAAGCCGGAGATGATCGCGCGCGGGCCCAACTCTTCGAGCGGCTGCGGCCGCGGATAGCGATCGATCATCCGCTGCAGATAGGCGACGGCGGAGTTCTCGTAGCGATTGTCGCGCACGCGGCTGCGACGATCGAACAGCGCGTCGGCCTCGTCGAACGAAAGCTCGATGTCGCTCTGCTCAGCCGGCGTCAGGCCGCGGTTCAACAGCCGCTCGCTTTCGCCAAGATACTGCGAATTGAAGTGGGCGAGGCAGCGATGCCGCTCCTGCGCTTGGGCCTGCGGCGCGGCGGCGAGGAGGAGGACGAGGGAGATGAAAATGAGGCGCATGCAACGATGATAGCACGCGCGCTGGGGAAGTGCGACGGCTCAGTCCCGCCTCCTTCTCCCGCATGGGCGGGAGAAGGAGGCCCGAAGGGCCGGATGAGGGTGCGCGTGTGAGGCGTGGAAGCTGCTCGGTCTTGTGGCGCGCCCCCTCATCCGGTCGCAATGCGACCACCTTCTCCCCCTCGCGGGGGAGAAGGCATAGAGTAGTGCCCATGCGCAATCGCAACTCCATCGAACGCGCCAAGGCCATGCGCAAAGCGCCAACCAGCGCCGAGGACAAGCTCTGGCGCATGCTGCGCTCGCGTCGCTATCGCGAAGCCAAGTTCCGCCGCCAGCACGCCATCGGGTCTTACGTGGTGGACTTCGCCTGCGTCAGCGCGCGGGTCGTGGTCGAAGTAGATGGACCGTCGCACGCCGATCCAGAGCAAGTCGCGTTCGACGCCGAACGCACCGCGTTTCTCGAACGCGCCGGCTGGCGCGTCGCGCGCATCCCGAACGAATTCGTCTATGCCGGCGGCGACGGCTTGTACGACTTTCTTGATCGCGCTTTGAAGGGGTAGCGCCTCCTTCTCCCCAGCGAGGGGGAGAAGGTGTCAGCGTGAGCTTGTCGAACGCTGACGGATGAGGGGGCGCGGCCTCTCGACAGGCTACAGCCCGGCCGACGGC
>CAYRHK010000333.1:0-2586 GCA_964423825.1 uncultured Terricaulis sp.
CGCATGCCGACGCACGCGCCGACGGGATCGATGGACGAGTCATGTGAAAGCACCGCAATCTTCGCCCGCGAACCCGGGTCACGCGCCGCCGCCTTGATCTCGATCACGCCCTCGTAGACCTCGGGTACTTCCTGAGCGAACAAGCGCGCCATGAACTCCGGCTTGGCGCGAGACAAGAAAATCTGCGGCCCCTTGGCTTCCCGGCGCACGTCGTAAATGTATGCACGGGTGCGGTCGCCGACACGCAGATTTTCGCGCGGAATACTCTCTGACTTGCGGATCACCCCTTCGGCCCGGCCCAAGTCTACGATTACATTGTAGAACTCCACCCGCTTCACCACGCCATTGATGATCTCGCCGACACGGTCCTTGTACTCGCCATACTGGCGCTCGCGCTCGGCTTCGCGCACTTCGTGATTGATCACCTGCTTGGCCGTCTGCGCCGCCACGCGCCCGAACTCGATCGGCGGCAGCAGCTCCACATACTCCTTGCCGACCACCGCCTCCTTGTCGCTCTTTAGCGCCACATTGAGCATGATGTCGGTCGACGGATTGAACGGGCGCGTTTCCGGATCGAGCATGCTCTCATCCACCACCGTCATTACCCGCCTAAGCTCCATCTCGCCTGTCTTGGGGTCGATGGAGGCGCGGATGTCGTGCTCGGTTCCGTAGCGAGACCGCGCAGCCTTCTGAAGCGCATGCTCCATCGCCTGGATCACGATCTCCTTCTCGATCGACTTCTCGCGCGCGACTGCGTCCGCGATCTGCAGGATTTCGAGCCTGTTCGCCGAAATGCCGGTGCTCATGATTTGTCCTCTTCGTCTCTATCTTGAGCGGCCTCCGCCGCCTTCGCCCGCTTCAAATCTTCTTCGATCAACTGGTCTGTCAGCACCAAACGCGCATCCGACAATGCCGAAAACTTCAAGTCTGCATCGCCGCCATCCATGGCGAGCGTGATCGTATCGCCCTTCACCGCCTTGATGACGCCCTTCCAGCGCCGTCGCCCATCAATCATCGCGGCGGTTTCAAGCTTCGCTTCGTGGCCGAGAAAGCGTTCAAAATCCTCAGGTCTCATCAGCGGTCGGTCGATCCCCGGCGAAGAAACCTCAAGGTCGTATTCGCCCTGGATTGGGTCGCTCTCATCGAGCACAGCCGAAATCGCGCGCGACAGCCGCCCGCAATCGTCGATCCCCATCTGCCCGTCAGAGAGACGCTCGCCCATGACCTGCAGCCGCTTGCGCCGGTTGCCCGACAGCCGCACCCGCACGATGCGATAACCGAGCCGCGTCGCTTCCGGCTCGATCAGCGCGATCACGCGCTCTTCGACTGGATTCGTAGCTCTCAGACCAGGCTCCCAGGGTAACAAAAAAGCGGCGGCCCCGAGGACCGCCGCTGAACCTCTCATCGAGAGGCATCAGCGATGTGTTAGGTGAGGATATAGCGGACTTACCCATCAACGCCAAGCCCAAAAGCATCGTCGCCCAGTGGCCCCATTTTAGACATGTCGTGTTTGGCGTAGCGAACACGGGGCGCGGGGAATAAAGACGTGCAAAGCAGCCAAGTCGGAGACGCCACAATGTTCGAGCTGGGTCCAATACTCATGACTATCGGCATTCTGCAGTTCACGCTGATTCCGGTGGTTGCAGATATCAGCCGCTCGCACGCTCTGAACCCGGCCTGGCCCGCCCACGCTCGCTTTCATGTGGTCACGCAGGTTCTGACGACTTCTACACTGGGCGTTGCAGCACTCTACTTCTTGTGGTCCGACCGGGTCGACCGCTCGCTCGGCTTATGCATTGCCATGACCTTAAGCGCGATAGTGTTGGGCGCCTTCTTTGTAAGCGCAGCCTTCTCTAACAGCTATGGGGGAGCGGTGAACCCGCGAAACGGATTTGCCGCGACGCGATTGGGCAGCATCGACGGCAATGTCGCGAACTTTGCGATCTCCGCCCTCCTGATCGTTTCGGGCCGCCTGATCGCGCTCTTCTAAATCGCGCAAACGCCTAGCGTCGGCGAGTAGCAGCACATCACTCCCGCCCAAACCTCAACCACACCGGCGCGCAATCCCCGAGCCGCTTTGCTTCATATCGCGTCGTCACATGCCCCGGCCACGGCTTGCGCCAATCGTCGGCGCGCTCGGCGAGCCAGACAAACCGCGCGTCTCGTACAAAATGCCACAGCGTCCATTCCGCATAGTTCGCCCAATCGGTGGCGAAGCGAACTTCCCCTCCTTTTCCTTGGCCGCCCGGCTTCATCACCCGCGCCAACTCATCGAGAAACCCCGGCTGGATAAGGCGTCGCTTGTGATGCCGTGTTTTCGGCCACGGGTCGGGAAACAAAATGTAGACTAAGTCCAAGCACCCATCCGGCAGCCGCGCGATCACGTCGCGCGCATCGCCCATGTGCAGCCGCACATTGGTGACGCCGCTCTCCTCGATATGCCGCAAACACGACGCCACCCCGTTTTGGAACGGCTCGACCCCGATAAAGCGCACTTCCGGCTGCGCCGTCGCTTGCGCTGCCAGATGCTCCCCCCCGCCAAAGCCGATTTCGAGCACTGTTCCCCCTCCCCTAGAGGGGGAGGGG
>CAYRHK010000334.1:0-2579 GCA_964423825.1 uncultured Terricaulis sp.
CGGCTTCATCACCCCAGACGGTGGCGGCGCCGACGTGTTCGTGCACGTAAGCGCTGTGGAGCGCGCGGGCCTTTCTTCTTTGACTGAAGGTCAGCGGGTCAATTTCCAAACCCTGCCGGACACCAAGGGCAAGGGCCCCAAAGCGGTGAATCTCAAGATCGCAGAGTGAAACGCCAAGGCCGTCGCACCCCAGCGGCGGCCTTTTCACTGCAGCGGCATGAACACTTCAATGCGCACGTCGTCATTGGGACCGCCCTGTTCGTGCACGACCTCCCAAGGCAATCCGTTTTCCCGCACGGCGATCCGGTGCGCCTGCATGTAGGCGTTCATCTGCGCGTACGCGGCGCGCACTTGTTCGCGCGACCCTTCCACAAGAACGTGCATCGCCTCACCTGACGGCGTTTGGCCGATCTGCACGCCGATGACGCTGAGCGGCATTGGGCCGCTGAAAGGATACCCGACGCGAAAGCTCATGCGGGCGGTATTTGGATCGAACTCGGTGACCACGCGAACCAGCGGGCCGTCTTCCGTGAGATTGTAGGTCGACATGAACTGACGCAACTGGGAAATGCCAAGCGCCTCCGCGCGAGCGACCTCGGCTTGATCGTTCGCCGACGTCACCACCACCGTGTAGATGAAGCTGCGCGGCTCTACCGTGGTGAACAGCGGGTTCAAGCCCTCGAAATCCACGTTGGGCAATTGCTCAGCCAGCGTCTTGAGCCGCGCCAAACCGTTGTCCAAGTCCCTTTCGATTGCGCCTCGCAGGACGAGGTTCATATAGCGACAGGGCACGTTGATGGCGCCGCGCCCGCAGCGCGCGCTCACGGTCCAGTCGACCCGTGTGCCGCCGCCCTCGATGCGCGTCAGGACCTGCCGCGAATTCAGCGACGCGCGGCGGGAGATTTCCAGAATTCCAACCACCTGCTGATTTTCGACGGAGTCCACGATCGACATGCGCCCCGCGCCGATCGAAGCGACATTGCTCGCCCAACGCATCGACTGGCCCGGACCGGGTTCGCCTGTGAAAGTGTAGTCGGCGTCAGGATCGCGCGCGTAATACGGTGACCATTCCTTGGCGATCCGCAAATCGTTCATCATCGCGAACACCGCCACGCGCGGCCGCTCGACTTCCGCGCTGCGGGTCACTTCCAGCGCGTTGGGGAGCAGGAACATGCCGCCCAGGAACAGCCCGCCGACGAGCAACAGAACGCCTACGGCCAGACCCAATAACCATTTCATGCGCCGCCCCTCACGCCTGGCCGAAACGACCTAACACGCATGCTCCGCACCCGCCACGGACGACCTTGCCCGCTTGCGCGCCCCGCGCCCCCCTCGCGTTCGACGCGAACCCGGACCGGCCGTGATCGGCCCCCGTGGCTGCGTTAGCACACGAGCCCCCGGCGCGTCAGCCGCACGCCGCAGTCAGGCGCGGGTGGCGTCCCAGACATCGAACTCATAGGCGATGCAGCGCTCCATGAGTTCGCGCCAAACCGGCTCGGCGATGCCCCTCGATAGCCCATGCCGTTCCGCCTCGGCCATCACGTTGGCAAGAACTTGGGAGATGCGAGCTTCGTCGCGCACGACGTCTCGGCTGGGTTTGATGCGTGCGGCGGCATCCATGTAACCCTGACGACGCGCGATCAGGGCGACCAGCAGGCGGTCGATTTCGTCGACGCCCGACCGCACGTCGAGCATGGTCTTGCACACTTCCGGGTCCGGTGCGGCGAATGCATGCGCCGGCTCTGCCTTCAGGCGGTGAACTTGGTCCATGACCGGGACCCTGGCCTGGAGCTGGCGTCAGGTCCAGTAGGCCTGGGGCCGCAGGGCCACGTCATGCGGCTTTTGCCGCGGCCACGACGGCGCTTTTAACGCCAGCGACCGCCTCGCGCACCAGCGCTTCGTCATCGCCTTCCGCCATGATGCGCACCAGCGGCTCGGTACCGGACTTGCGCACCAGCAGGCGCCCCTTGCCGCTCAGCGCCGCTTCCGCCGCCTTGATCGCCTCCTTGACGCTGGTGGCCTCCATGGGATCGGCTCTTCCCTTCTCGTAGCGGACATTCTCGAGCACTTGTGGCGCCGGCTCGAATAACCGGCACACTTCGCTCGCAGGCTTACCGGACTGAACCAGCACCGCCAGCACCTGCAGCGCCGCCAAAAGGCCGTCCCCAGTCGTAGAGAAATCGGACAGGATGATGTGGCCCGATTGCTCGCCGCCGACATTGTATCCCTTGGCGCGCATGGCCTCGGTGACATAGCGGTCGCCCACCTTGGTGCGCTCAAGCTTTAGCTTCATGCCATCGAGGAAGCGCTCAAGACCAAGATTGCTCATCACTGTGGCGACGATGCCGGGCTTTGCGAGCAGACCTTGCTGCTTCCAGCTCTTGGCGATCAGCGCCATGAGCTGGTCGCCATCGATCGCATTGCCCTTTTCATCCACAATCGCGACGCGGTCGGCGTCGCCATCGAGCGCTATGCCGATGTCGGCGCGATATTTGAGCACGGCTTCTTTCAGCGCGCGCGTATCGGTGGAGCCGACTTCCTGATTGATATTGAAGCCGTCCGGCGCCACGCCAAGCTTG
>CAYRHK010000335.1:0-2575 GCA_964423825.1 uncultured Terricaulis sp.
ACCATGAAGATGGCGCCGATGTCGTCGGCGATCTTGCGGAACCGCGCGAAGTCGATGGCGCGCGAATAGGCGGAGGCGCCGGCGAGGATCAGCTTCGGCTTCTCGCGCTGCGCGACCTCGGCGACTTCATCCATGTCGATCAAATGGTCGTCGGGGCGCACGCCGTACGCCACCGGCTGGAACCATTTTCCAGAGATGTTCACAGGCGAACCGTGCGTGAGGTGGCCGCCGCACGCGAGATCCATGCCGAGGAACTTGTCGCCCGGTTGCAGCAGCGCGAAAAACACAGCCTGGTTGGCGTTGGCGCCGGAGTGCGGCTGCACGTTCGCAAACGAACAACCGAACAATTGCTTGGCGCGTTCGATCGCCAAGCGCTCGGCTTCATCCACAAACTCGCAGCCGCCATAATAGCGCCGGCCCGGATAGCCCTCGGCGTATTTGTTGGTCAGCACCGAGCCCTGCGCCTCCAGCACGGCGCGCGAAACGATATTTTCCGAGGCGATGAGCTCGATCTGCTTTTGCTGACGGCCGAGCTCGGCCCTGATGGCGGCGCTCAGATCGGGATCGGCGTCAGCAAGGGTCGTGGCGAAGAACGGCGTGGCCATGGGCTCTCTCAAGCGTTGGGAATCGTCGCCAAGTTAAAGCCTGACGCCACAATATCTAGTGTGGCTCTGCCTCCCCTCCCCTTGAGGGGAGGGGATCGAGGGGTGGGGTGAGGCGCCGACCCTTGGGAGTTCCACCCCGCCCCCTGCCCCCTCCCCTGGAGGGGAGGGGGTTCCACCCCAAGAGTTCACACCAGCTTACCGGGTCGCGGCGGGGGCGGCGGATCGCCCTGCTCCGCGCCGCCCGCCAGCACATGCTCCAGCTTGCGGATCGCGAGCGCACGCACATCCGCGAGGGCGGCGCTCGCCGGCGCCTGGATAACCACCTCCACGCCGGTAGTTACGTCAATAGCGGCGACGCGCTGGATGTCGCTCAGGCGCGTGATCTCGAAGAGGATTTCGCGCTCGCTCTCGCTCACGCGGTCAGATGCACCGGACATTTGGCCCATACCGCTTTGAGCGAGCTGATCAGCGCGTCCATCAGCGCGTCGTTATGGAAAGGCGAAGGCGTGATGCGCAGCCGCTCCGTACCCTTGGGCACCGTCGGATAGTTGATCGGCTGCACGTAAATGCCATGCTCCAGGAGCAGGATGTCGGAGATTTTCTTGCAGCGCGCGGCGTCACCCACGAGCAGCGGCACGATATGGGTGGTTGACTCCACCATCACCGGCAGCCCCTCCTCGCGCAGCCGCGCTTTCAAGCGCTCGGCGCGCTCCTGCAAACGATCGCGCAAGTGTGGGCACTCGCGCACGATGCGCACGCTTTCGAGTGCGGCCGCCGCTATCGAAGGCGCAAGCGAAGTGGTGAAAATAAAGCCCGAGGCAGTCGAGCGGATGGCGTCCATGGCGGCCGCCGGGCCGGTGACATAGCCGCCCATGGTCCCGAACGCTTTCGCCAGCGTACCTTCGATGAAATCGACGCGGTGCATGACCCCGTCGCGCTCAGCAACGCCGCCGCCAGTGGGCCCGTAAAGGCCAACGCCATGGACTTCGTCCAGATACGTCATGGCGCCATAGGCTTGAGCGATGTCGCAAATCGCCTCGATGGGCGCGGTGTCGCCGTCCATCGAATAGACGCTCTCGAACGCGATGAGCTTTGGCGCATCGGCGGGCGCCTCGTTGATCAGCGCTTCCAAGTGCTGCAAATCATTGTGGCGGAACACACGCTTTTCGCACTTGGCGCGATTGATGCCTTCGATCATCGAGGCATGGTTCTTGGCGTCAGAGAATATCCAGAGGTTCGGGAACAGCTTCGCCAGCGTCGACAGCGTCGCGTCGTTCGACACATAGCCCGACGTGAACAGAAGTGCTGCTTCCTTGCCGTGCAGCTCAGCCAACTCGCGTTCGAGATCGACGTGATAGGACGTGGTGCCGGAAATGTTGCGGGTGCCGCCGGCGCCGGCGCCGACCTTGTCGAGCGCGGCGCGCGCCGCGTCGAGCACTTCTGGGCTCTGGCCCTGCCCCAGATAATCGTTCGAGCACCACACGACGATGTCGCGCATCGAGCCGTCTTCAAGCCGCAGCCGCGCATGGGGAAAGCGCCCGCGCTCACGCATGATGTCGGCGAACACGCGGTAGCGGCCCTCGCCGCGGATTTTGGCGACGGCGTTTGCGAACACTTGGCGGTCTTCAGTTCTCACGGACGATTCCCTTCAGCGTTCGCGGTGCAACATCATAGTCGAATTGGTGCAAACAAGGTAACTGGGGCGGAGCAGCGCAGAGGCGCGTTTAATTGCGAACGGTTCGCATGAACTACTCATCTCGATACCCCGCGGCGCGGCCGCGCCGGCTTAGACAGCACGATTGGGTGCGTCGGCTGACGCGCGAACATGCGCTCAGCCCCGACGATCTGATCTGGGCCATGGTCGTCCACGAGGGGGCCGAGCGCAAAATTCCGGTCGCGGCGATGCCCGGCGTGGCGCGACTTTCGGTGGCCGCCGCCGCCGACGCCGCCAAGCGCGCTGCAAAGCTTGG
>CAYRHK010000336.1:0-2567 GCA_964423825.1 uncultured Terricaulis sp.
AACCGCATGGAGCTGACCGCCGCGATCGAGGCGCTGAACGCGCTAAAGCGCCCCAGCAAGGTGCGCCTGCACACAGATTCCAAATACGTCATGGACGGCGTCACCAAATGGATTCACGGCTGGAAGAAGAACGGCTGGAAGACCGCCGACAAGAAGCCGGTCAAGAATGACGATCTGTGGAAGCGTCTGGACGAAGCCAATTCCCGTCACGACGTGACCTGGAAATGGGTCAAGGGCCACTCTGACAACGAGATGAACAACCGCGCCGACGAACTCGCGCGCGGCGCGATCAAGACGCTGAAATGGGGGCCTTGACGCATGGTTTAATATCGAACTATATTGGTTCAATATTGAATTAGTGGAGTCATTCATGGCCACCCGCCGCCACGTGCTCGCCTTGCTCGCCTCCACCCCGTTCGCCGCGTCCGCTTGCGCGCCCGCCGACCTTCCCGATCCAATCGCGGCATGGCGCGCGCCCGGCGCCGGCGAAAGCGATCCGCGCCGCTTCGCGCTCGCGCATGCGATCCTTGCGCCCAATCCGCACAATCGCCAGCCCTGGCTGATCGACCTCGTCGGCGAAGATGAACTGGTGTTCAGCGCCGATCTCGATCGCCTCCTTCCCGCGACCGACCCGTATGACCGCCAGATCACCCTGGGGTGCGGCGCGTTCCTTGAGTTGTTCGACCTCGCCTGCCGCGCCAACGGACGGCGCGCCGAGATCACGCTTTGGCCCGAAGGCGAACCGCAGCCGAAGCTCGATCAACGCCCGATCGCGCATGTGAAGCTGATCGAGGAGGAGACGCGCAAGGACGACCTCTTCGATCACATTTTGAACCGCCGCACCAATCGCGAGCCGTACGAGGATCGCACCATTGAAGACGCCGTGTTCACGGCAATCACCGCGCAGGCGCTGTGGCCGTGGTCGCCGCCTAATGTCGGGGGAACCGCCGACGGCTCGCCGCCGACGACGCCATCTCCCGCTGCGCTCCGCATCGAATGGACGCGAACCGCGGAGGCGCTGAACGCGCTGCGTGCGCTCGCGTGGACCGGTTTCGAGCGCGAAATCCGCACTCCTGTGGCCTATCAGGAGAGCGTCGATCTCATGCGCATCGGGCGCGAAGAGATCGCACGCAATCGCGACGGCCTCGTGCTCGAAGGCCCGATGATCGAGTTTGCTAAGGCCCTCGGCCTGCTCAATCATGAGACCCTCGCCGATCTCGACAATCGTTTCACCATGGACGGCGTTGAAGCCTTTCGCCCGCTGGCCGAGGGCGCGCCCGCTTATGCGTGGATGACATCGCGCGACAACACGAGAACCACGCAGATCGTTTCGGGCCGCGCCTATGCACGGCTCAATCTCGCGGCGACCAGCGCTGGCCTCGCCATGCATCCCTGGAGCCAGGCGCTGCAGGAGTACCCCGAGATGGCCGACCTCTACGCGCAAGCCGAACATCTCACCGGCGCGCAAGACGGCGAGACGGTGCAGATGCTGGTGCGAGTCGGCTATGGACCGACGATTGGCCCCTCGCCCCGGCGGGGCTTGAGCGAGCATCTGAGGGCATGAAGCAGGACGAAGCGCTTAAGGTCTCCTTTCAAGTGATGACCGAGATCGCCATCATCGGTCATCTCGCCGACACCGCGTTGGCGCAGACATTGCCGGCGGAGCTTTCGGTCGCCGGTTTCGGCGTGCTCAACCATTTTGTACGACTTGGCGTCGAGGGCGAAAGCCCAGCGCGCCTCGCGCGCGCGTTCCAGGTCACCAAGGGCGCGATGACGTACACGCTCCAGCGCCTCGAAGAGCACGGCCTGGTCACGCTTGAAGCCGATCCTGCCGACGCGCGCGCCAAGATCGTGCGCATCACTGCGAGGGGCCGGCGCTTGCGCGAACGCGGCGCCGACGGCGTTCGTCCCGGCATGCTGGCGTTGATCGAAGCCATGGGCGCCGAAGAATTCGCGCGCATCCGGCCGTTCCTGATCAAGTTGCGCCAGGTGCTCGACGCCGCGCGCGACTAGCCGCGCTTCACCTTCAGCGTGGCGCCCGCGACGCCATCGATCACCACCGCCTCGCCCGCGCTGAGGGCCTCCTCGCTGATCGCGCGCCAGACCGTGTCCTGCACGCGCACCGAGCCCACGCCGTTGGCAAATTTCGTGACGACGCCCCTCGCCCCGACCAGCGCCGAGCCACGCTCATTCAACCCGCTCGCCGCACCTTCGTGTCGCCAGCGCTGCACCAGCGGGCGCCCGAACCAGGTGAGCGCCACCACCAGAACCGCGAAGATCACCAACTCCGCCGCCCCGTCGACGGGCGCGACCCATGCGATCAGAGCGGTCACGAAAGCCGCCACCGCCGGCCAGAGCAGGTAGGTTGTCCCGGTCACCATCTCTGCAACCAGCAGGACCAGACCGAGGATCACCCAGTGCTGCGGGCCGATCAGGGCCAAGATTGCGAGCATATCGTTCATGGCGACAATGTAAGGGCGGCGTTCCCCCTTCGCTAGCTCCCTCAACCCGCGCGCCATCCTTGTTGGGCATGGCGCCCCAAAAAACGGGAGAGCGGAGCGCGCCGC
>CAYRHK010000337.1:0-2558 GCA_964423825.1 uncultured Terricaulis sp.
GCGAAAGTTGAAGATGCGCTCGTAATAGTCCGCCCACTTGGCCATGTTGCCGCGGAAAACGTTGTGGGTCAGGTGGTCGAGATAAGTGAGCCCGATCGCGTTCTTGGCTTCGTCGGCGCCTTCGATGGCCTTGAAGTCAACATCGTAGATGCTCGCAGCTCCATAGCGGTCGACCAGATAGACGTAGGCGCCGCCAATGCCCTCGATGCAAGGGATGTCCAGCTCCATCGGCCCAATGGGCATGTCGACCGGCTTGGCGCCGCGCTTGACCGCTTCCTCGAATGCCTTCCTGGCGTCCCTGACGCGAAACGCCATGGCGTTGGCGCTGGGGCCGTGCTCTGCGCGGAACTCAGCGGGTTGGCCCGAAGGCTCCATGTTCAAGATGAAGTTGATGTCGCCTTGCTTGTAGCGGACGACGTTCTTGGAGCGATGCTTGGCGACCGCTGTGAAGCCCATCTTTTCGAAATAGGCGGCGAGCGCTTGCGGCTCCGGCGCGGTGAACTCGACGAACTCGAATCCATCGGTTCCGATCGGGTTCTCGAACAAGTCGGCCATCGCGCCTCTCCTATTTGACCTTGCCTTGATGGCGATTTAGTTTCATTTGTAACTAATGGCAAGCGCGAAACCCAAAACCACCCCTGGCGAGGCGCTGGTTTTGGAGGAATTCCTCCCTTATCGGCTGTCTGTGCTCTCCAACCGGATCAGCAGCGCCATCGCCAGTCGCTATGCGGAGGCCTTCGATCTGACGATCCCGGAATGGCGCGTGATCGCAGTGTTGGGCCAGCGGCCAGGCCTGACTGCGACGGGAGTTGCGGATGCGACGGAAATGGACAAGGTCGCGGTTTCGCGGGCAGTGGCGAAACTCGTCGGCAAGCGGCGCATTGCGGCGCGCGCAGACGCCTGCGATGCGCGCCGGCAGTTGCTGTCGCTCACCCGCGACGGCGAGAGCTTGCACGCACGGATCGCGCCGCTGGCGCTGGCGACCGAACGCCGTCTGCTCGCCACATTGAGCGCGCGCGAGCAAGACCAACTCGACGCGCTGATCGATCGATTACTCGATGCGGCCAAGGAACTTTTTTAGTTGCGCGGGGTCAACCGATAGAGGCCGCCATCGTCTTCGTCAGTCACGATCCATAGCGCGCCATCGGGCGCTTCAGCGACATCACGAACGCGGCCGACGCCAAGCTCGAACCGCTCCTCACCGACGACACGCTCTCCGTTGAGTTCGAGACGTACGAGCGCGCGGGTGCGCAGACCGGAGACTAAGATGTCACCAGGCCACGGAAACAGCTCGCCGTCATAGAAGAGCATCCCGCCCGGCGCGATCACAGGATCCCAATAGTAGATGGGCTGCTCAAGGCCCTCGCGGACGGCAATGCCTTCGCCGATCGGATCGCCGCCATATTCGGTTCCGTACGAGATGATCGGCCAACCATAGTTCGAGCCTGCGCGCAACGCATTCAATTCGTCACCGCCGCGTGCGCCGTGCTCGACGGTCCAGAGCGCGCCGGTTTCAGGGTGAAGCGCCGCACCTTGAACGTTTCGGTGACCTATGGACCAGATTTCCGGCTGGACGTCGCGCCTGCCGATGAAAGGGTTGTCTTCGGGAACCGAGCCATCGGGGTTGATGCGGACCACCTTACCGATGTGGGTATCGGTGTCTTGTACCAAGCGACGGGAGAGGTCGCCTTGCCGATCGCCAAGGGTCACGAACAACTTGCCGTCGCGGTCGAATACGAGGCGGGAGCCAAAATGGCCGGTGGAACGCCAGCTCGGTAGTTGACGGAAGATCACCTCGACGCGCTCAACAGTTGCGCCATCTTCGCTCAGGCGACCGCGCGCGACGCTTGTGCCGTTGCCGAGCACGCCGCGGCGCTCGGAGAAGCTCACGTAGAGCATGCGGTCGTTTGCGAAGGTCGGGCTTACAGCTACGTCCAACAGCCCGCCCTGCCCGCGGGCATCGACCTCGGGCAGGCCGGCAAGCGGGGGTGAAACGCCGCCCTCCGCGGTCACCAGGCGCAGCCGCCCCGCGCGCTCGGTTACCAGCATGCGGCTGTCGGGAAGAAAAGCGATCGCCCAGGGGTGATCAAGGCCAGAGGCAATTTGCTGAGCGGCGATTTCGAGTCCGCTGTGGCGTTCGGGGGCGCGGGTCTGTTCGGCGAACGCAGGAGCAAAGTCGCCGTGGGGCGGACCCTGTTCCACCGGAGCGCCGGCTTGACCCTTGCTGTCGCTAGGGGTGCAGGCCAAGAACACAAGGGCCGCCGCCGTCGCCAATATTAGTCGCATCCATTGCCTCGCTTGCGTGGTTGTACGCGCGAAATGGCGCTGCGGAGCAAATCCGTCCAGATGGGAGCGACGCCTTGCTTCCGCCCCGGAACCCAGCGACAAGCGCAGCCATGAGCATGGCCGCGCACCCGGCACAGGATTTCGACTGGACGCCTGATCGCACCCTGACGCTGCGGTCGGCTCGGAGCCGTTCGCGGCTCATTGCCGGGTTGCGACGCTTTTTCGTGGCCGGCGCAGGCGCATCTTTCGCGGCGGTGTTCGTTTTCATGGGG
>CAYRHK010000338.1:0-2550 GCA_964423825.1 uncultured Terricaulis sp.
GACGGCGACAAGCGCCGCATTTCGCTTGGCATCAAGCAATGCCAAGCCAATCCGTGGGACGCCTTCGTGGCGTCGCACCCGATTGGCTCGATCATCGAAGGCGAGATCAAGAACGTCACCGAGTTCGGCTTGTTCGTGGGGCTCACCCCCGAGCTCGACGGCATGGTGCACCTTTCCGATATCGCTTGGGACGCCCAAGGCGAAGAAGCGCTTCATCGTCACAACAAGGGTGAAGTCGTCAAAGCCAAGGTGCTCGACGTCGATGTCGAGAAGGAGCGCATCTCACTCGGCATCAAGCAAGTGGGCGCCGATCCCATGGCGGACGCCGACTTCCGCAAGGGCCAGGTCATCACTGTCGAAGTGGTCGACGTGGCGACCGGGGGCATCGAAGTCGCCTTCGGCGAGAACAACTCTCTCCGCAGCTTCGTGCGAAAGTCGGACCTCTCGCGTGATCGCTCGGAACAACGCTCCGATCGTTTCGCCGTGGGTGACCGTATCGACGCGATGGTGACGAGTTTCGACAGGTCGAGCCGCAAGGTGTCGCTCTCCATCAAGGCGATGGAATTGGCTGACGAAAAGGAAGCGATCGCCCAGTTCGGCTCGTCGGACTCAGGCGCTTCCCTCGGCGACATCCTCGGTGCGGCCTTGAAGGACCGCCAAAAGCCTTAAGCGGTCCTTGAAAACCAGGATACGGCCCGGCTCCCCGCCGGGCCGTATTTATTTCCAGCTTATCAAGCCTCTGGCCAGTTGACGGCGACGCCAAGCGCGGTCTCTATCCTAGTGCTGATGGAAACGGGGATGCCCGATGCTGCGCTCAGAACTAGTGGCCCGGCTACAGGAAGAAATGGCCCACCTGAAAGCCGCCGAGATCGAACAGGCCGTCGACGTGGTGCTCGACGAGATCGCGCTGGCGCTTGCCCAAGGGGGGCGGGTTGAACTGCGCGGCTTCGGCGCCTTCTCGGTGCGCAATCGCGAGGCGCGAACCGGGCGCAATCCACGCACGGGCGCGACCGTGAAGGTGGCCGCCAAGCGCGTGCCTTTCTTCAAGCCGGGCAAGGAGCTCAGGCTCAACGTCAACGGCGGCGAAGAGCCGTAGAATTTGGCGCACGGCGCACAGAAGCGCTGCCGAGCGCAACACGGCATTTGGGAGCTTTGAATGTCTATCGTGAGCGAATTTCGTGAGTTCGCCCTCAAGGGCAATGTCGTCGATCTTGCCGTTGGCGTGATCATCGGCGCCGCCTTCGGGACGATTGTTTCCTCTTTGGTGGACGATCTGATCATGCCGCTGGTCGGCGCGATCACCGGCGGGCTCGACTTCAGCAACTACTTCATCCCCCTCTCTTCCGCCGTAACCGCCACCACCTTGGACGCGGCGCGCGAACAGGGCGCTGTTTTCGCCTACGGCAAGTTCATTACCGCGGTTTTGAAGTTCGCCATCGTCGCATGGGTGCTCTTCCTCATCATCAAGGCCATGAACACCATGAAGAAGAAGGAAGCCGCCGCGCCAGCCGAGCCGCCGGCCCCCGCCGAGGAAGTGGTGCTGCTGCGCGAAATTCGCGACGCCTTGAAGAAGTAGATGCCCGACGCCAAGATTTGCGGGATCGCAGACGCCGCCGCTCTCGATGCCGCCATCGAGGGCGGCGCGCGTTTCGTCGGCTTCGTGACCTACCCGCGCAGCCCGCGCTTCCTGAACGCCGACAAGCTGGCGGCATTGGCGACGCGCGCACGCGGACGGGTGGAAACGGTGCTGGTTACGGTCAACGCCGACGACGCCCACATTGCCGCCGCGACCTTGGCGGCCAAGCCCGACTGGATACAGCTGCACGGTCACGAGACCCCAGGTCGCGCCGCTGAAATCAGACCATTTGCGCGACGCGGCCTGATCAAGGCGGTGGGCATTTCCCGTCGCGAGGACTTCCAGGCGTTGCCGCGCTACTATTCTGTGGTCGACTACTTCCTATGCGAGGCGCCCCCGCCGAAGGATGGCCTGCCGGGCGGCAACGCGCTCGCCTTTGATTGGGCGCTCATGGCCGGCGCGCCGATCGACCGGCCCTGGTTTCTGGCCGGGGGTCTCACTCCGGGGAACGTCAAGGAAGCCATTCGCGTATCGGGCGCAGAACTTGTGGATGTCTCCTCTGGTGTGGAAACCGCGCCCGGCCTAAAGGACCCCGCTCTGATTGCCCAATTCCTGGCCGCCGCTGAAGTTTAGCTCTCGCACATGGACGCCCGCAGAAACTGGCAAGACCTGCCCGACGCGCAGGGCCGCTTCGGGCCCTACGGCGGACGCTTCGTCGCCGAGACGCTGATGCCGCTAGTGCTCGATCTGGAGCGCGCCTACCGCGAGGCGCAAGCCGATCCGGCCTTCTCGGCCACGATGGCGGATTTCTGGACCCACTATGTAGGCCGGCCTTCGCCCTTGTACTTCGCCGAACGCCTTACCGAGCACTTCGGCGCGGCGAAAATCTACTTCAAGCGTGACGAACTCAATCACACCGGCGCGCACAAGATCAACAATTGCCTCGGGCAAATCCTGCTCGCGCAGCGCATGGG
>CAYRHK010000339.1:0-2513 GCA_964423825.1 uncultured Terricaulis sp.
GCGCCACGGCACCACCCTCGAGGCGCTGGCCAAGCTGCGCCCGGCCTTCACCAAGGAAGGCGGCTCGGTGACCGCGGGCAACGCGTCCGGCATCAACGACGGCGCCGCCGCGCTGGTGCTGATGAGCGCCGACGAAGCCAAGAAGCGTGGCGTGACGCCGCTCGCCAAGATCGTGTCGTGGGCGACCACGGGCGTCGACCCGAAGGTCATGGGCATCGGCCCGGTGACCGCCTCGCAGGAAGCGCTGAAGAAGGCCGGCTGGACGGTCAAGGATCTCGACCTCGTCGAGGCCAACGAAGCGTTCGCGGCGCAGGCGGTGGCGGTCGGCAAGGAACTCGGCCTCGATCCGACCAAGCTCAACGTCAATGGCGGCGCGATCGCGCTCGGCCATCCGATCGGCGCCTCGGGCGCACGGGTGCTGGTGACGCTCCTCTACGAAATGCAGAAGCGCGACGCCAAGCGCGGCCTCGCCACGCTCTGCATCGGCGGCGGCATGGGCATCGCCCTCTGTGTCGAGCGCTAGCGAGACGAGAGCGACGAAAATCGCGCGTGGAGCGGTGAGCATGCGTTTGTGGGAATTCGGCGCGGTCATCGCCATGGGCATGGCTTGTCCAACGGTCGCAAATGCGCAAGCCAACGTAGCGGTTTCGGATTGGAATACCTTCTGTTTGGCCACCCGCGGTCAGAGCCAAGACGCGTTCGCTCGAGCTGACGCCGCCGGGTGGTCCGTTGCGTCGCAGGGAGAGGGGCGCATCTTGCAAAGTGATACTGGCCAGCGAACGCTTGCCTTTGTCACTAACGGTCAGCGCATGTGTATCACCTCGCATCCGTCAACCGCTGAGTTGAACGTTTGGTCGGAGACGCAGGCGCTTCTAGGTGGTCATCCCCCTAGCTACCGCGACGGGGGGTGGAGCGTTTGGGTGTTGGAAAATACCGGGGCAGACTTGGAGATGATTGCGAGCGACGAAACTGAGCGAGCGCGCTCCGCATTTGCAGGTGGTCGGGCCGTGCTGGTTCGTGCGGGGGTCGAACGCGGTCTCGACATCGTGATGTACGAGTTCCGGCCTTGATGCTTTCGGCGACACAGTGCGTCGTGCCTATGTCGAAAATGCACCAATGACCAAACCACACCGCATCTATTCCGTCAGCTTCGCCAGCGTGTACCCGCACTATGTCGCCAAGGCGGAGAAGAATGGGCGCACCAAGCCGGAGGTCGACAAGATCATCCGTTGGCTGACCGGCTACACCCAGGTCAAGCTCAACGCGCAAATCAAAAAGAAAACGACGTTTGAGGAGTTTTTCGCCCAAGCCCCCAAGCTCAATCCGTCGCGCGCGCTGATCACGGGCGTCGTCTGCGGCGTGCGCGTGGAGGCCGTGGAAGAGCCGCTGATGCGCGAAATCCGCTACCTCGATAAGCTGATCGACGAATTGGCGAAGGGCAAAGCCATGGAGAAAATCCTGCGCGCGTGAATGAGGCCAGCGGAAGCGCCACGCCGCCGCTAGAGCAAATCCCGATCAGGTTGGCGCGCCTCCCCTCCCCCTAGAGGGGGGAGGGGCAGGGGTGGGGGTGAGAGCGCAACGACGAAGATGTCGATTTACGGCGCGGTTGTACAAGAGAGCGCACACCCCACCCCCTTACCCCCTCCCCCTCTAGGGGAGGGGAGGCGCGGACGTCTCGATTCGATCTGAATGCAACATCCGCTAAACGTGCTGATCGATCAGGATCACGTTGCCGTCGGGATCCTCGACCACAAAATGCCCAGGCCCCGTCTTCGTCTCATCCGCTTCCGTGGTGGGAACCACACCGCTTGCTTTCAGCCGCTCCTGGATGTCGCGAACGTCGACAAAGCTCGCGAGCAGTTTGGCGTCGCTGTCCCAGCCGGGATTGAACGTGAGCATGTTCTTTTCGAACATGCCCTGGAACAGGCCGATCAGCGTGCCGCCGTTCTTCATGATCAGCCAGCGTCGATCCTGGTTGCCGCCGAAGACCGTGAAGCTCAGCTTTTCGTAGAAGGCCCGTGACGCCGCGATGTCCTTCACCGCGAGGCTGACGGAAAATGCGCCGATTTCCATGGAGCTTCCTTTCAAGTCATTGTCTGATGAGCTTCATCCCCGCGCCGGCAGTACCCGCGGATTGCGAAGGATCGCCGCCGAGATGAGCGCGATCAGGAAGCCGACCGGGAAGATTTCGATGAAGGTCATTGGCAGGCGGTAGAGCGGGTTGGCGTAGTCGGCTTTCGCGCGCTCCATCTCGGCGACGAACGCATCCAGTTCCGCGCCGCTGACGCCAGCCTCGCGCTGGCTCTGGATCATCGCGGCGGTGTAGTTCTCCATGAACGGATAGTGGGTGACCGCCAGGAACGTTTCCCAAGCCGCGACATAAACGACGCCGGCGATGGCAGCGACCATCAGCCCGAGGCCGAACGCAGGGAAGAACTTGATCACGCCGCCGAGCGTTTTGTTCCGGTATTCGCGGATGGCCAGGAAGATCGTCGATAGCGCCAGGATCATGA
>CAYRHK010000340.1:0-2468 GCA_964423825.1 uncultured Terricaulis sp.
CGTCTCGGAGCTCGACCTCGGCGGGAGGCGGCTGCACGTCCCGAAGCCCAAGGGTGGCGCACAGCGCGCCTTCGATTTCGGGTTTGTTTCATTTCAACCGTCTGAAATTCTGAAACCCGCGCTGGTTGTGACCTGGGCATGGCTCCTGAGCGCCGCAGCGCCGCGCGGCGCTCCATTCCCCGGACGCGCCATCGCTTTAGCGCTGTTTGCGCTTTCCGCCGCAGCGCTCTTGGCGCAACCCGATATCGGCCAGACAGCGCTGCTCGGCTTCACCTTCGCCGCCATGTTGCTGGTGTCGGGCCTAGCGCTGCGCTGGCTGCTCGCCGGCGGGGGCGTCGCCGCGCTGGCGGGGTGGGCGATCTACACTTTCTATCCACACGCGCGCGCGCGCGTCGACGCCTTCGTCAATCCCGAGGGCGACGCCGCATATCAGGTGAATCGCGCCCTTGACGCGATCGCCGCCGGAGGCGTGTTCGGACGCGGGCCCGGCGAGGGCGTCATCAAGCGCTCGCTGCCCGACGCCCACGCGGACTTCGTCTTCGCGGTGGCGGTTGAAGAATTCGGCTTGCTCGCGTCGCTCGGCGTGATCGCGCTGTTTGCCGTTCTGGCCTTTCGCGGCCTTTCGCGCGCCGCGCGCATCGGGTTGGGTTTCGAGCGTCTCGTGGTCGCCGGCATGACCACGCTGATCACGACGCAGGCCGCAATCCACATCGCCGTCAACTTGAGTTTGCTTCCCGCCAAGGGCATGACGTTGCCATTCATTTCGTTCGGCGGTTCGTCGATGGTCGGCGCCGCACTCGCGATGGGCATGTGCATTGCTGCGCTGCGTGACCAGCCCGGACTTTATGCGCCATCGGGTCAGACAGCGCGGGCGTTCACATGAGCAAGAAGGTGGTCTTCATCGCCGCCGGCGGCACCGGCGGGCATCTCTTTCCCGCGGCCGCCTTCGCCGAGGAGATGGCGCGCCGCAGCTGGCGCGTGATGCTGATCACCGATGCGCGCGGGCGCCGCTATGCCGAGAACTTTCCTGCTGAGCGCATCGACGATGTGCCGGCGTCTTCGGTCAGCGCCAATCCCCTGCAGGCCATTCCGGCCTTCTTCAAGATCCGCAAGGGCATTGAAGCCTCCAAGCAGCGTTTTCGCGACTTGCCTCCCGCGTTGGTGGCCGGTTTTGGCGGCTATCCATCCTTTCCCGCCTTGATGGCCGCACGCGCTCTAAACGTCCCGATCTTGATCCACGAGCAGAACGCGGTGCTCGGTCGTGTGAACCGTACGCTTGCTGGAAGTGCGGCGATCGTCGCCTGCGGTTTCGAGCGCCTGGACGGCCTGCCGGCGAAGGCCGCAGAGCGCAAGCGCGTGGTCGGCAATCCGGTGCGTGCGCCGATCAAGGCAGTGCGCGACCAGCCTTATCCAGAAGCGCCCGCGGGCGGGGCGCTCAACGTGCTGGTGATCGGCGGCAGCCAAGGCGCCCGCGTCTTCGGCGAGGTCATCCCCGAAGCCATGGCGCTGCTCCCGGCGGACCTCCGTGCGCGTGTCACTGTTGTACAGCAGGTGCGCGAGGAACAATTGGCTGGCGTCCGCGCGGTCTACGCCGAGGCGGGCGTCAAGGCCGAGGCGGAGGCCTTCTTCACCGATATGGGTCGCCGCCTGTCAGAAGCACATCTGGTCATCGCGCGCGCCGGCGCCTCGACCGTGACGGAACTCCAAGTGGCTGGCCGCCCGTCGATCCTCGTCCCGCTCGCGATCGCCGCCGACGATCACCAGACCGCTAACGCCGAGGGCCTGACCGCCGTCGGCGCCGCCGATGTCATCCCCGAACCCCAGTTCAATCCGGAGACGCTGGCCGCGCTCTTGCGTCAGCGTCTGAACGATGCCCATGGCCTCGCCGTTCGCGCCGCCGCTGCGCGCGCGACGGGCAAGCCCGACGCAGCCAAACTGCTGGCGGACTTGGCTGAAACCACCGCGCTTTAGCCGCAAAAGCGTCTCACTGCTTTTTAATGAGTGCGGGCGTTACTTGTTAACGACCCCGGGCGCTCTATGTCCACAATGCCCCAAGAGCGCCGCGCCGAGAGCGCCGTGCTGGCGTGGGCGAATCGTGCGAATCCGTTGCTGGTGGAGCCAGGCAAAGGCAGATGAATCAGTACAGCGCGTCCGTCTCCGATTTGAAGCCGCGCATTGTCGTGTTCGGCGTCGGCGGCGCTGGCGGCAACGCCGTCAACAACATGATCGAGGCGCGCCTCCAGGGCGTCGACTTTGTCGTCGCCAACACCGACGCGCAGGCCTTGACCCGCGCCCGGACCCCTAACCGTCTGCAGCTCGGTCAATCTATCACCGAGGGGCTCGGCGCGGGTGCGCGCCCGGAAGTGGGCCACGCCGCCGCACAGGAAAGCCAGCCCGAGATCATCGAGATGCTCGAGGGCGCCCACATGGTGTTCGTCGCCGCCGGCATGGGCGGGGGCACCGGCACC
>CAYRHK010000341.1:0-2463 GCA_964423825.1 uncultured Terricaulis sp.
AGGCCGGGGCGCGGATCGGCGTGCCCGTGGGCGCTGCGATGTCGACGCCCCAATGCGGATCGCGCGGCTCGCCATTCAAGATGCGCTGATTGCCCCAACGCCCTGAAATGCGCCCGCCTTCGATCGGCCAGATGAAGCCGTCGAGCCAGCCTTCGAGCGCTGCATTGCTGGCGAAGCCTTCAGCCTTCAGCGCCTGATCGCGCCGAATGCGTTCGAGCACTTCGGGATCGGTGGGGTTGACCGTTTGCGGCGGCAGCCCATCGACGCGCTGAATGTCGAACTCGCGCGGCGCGATCGCGTAAGTCGCGGTGACGCTCTCGCCGTTGGCGCGTGCCTCTACGACGCTTTCAGCGCCATGTTCGCGGCGAAAGCCGATCACCACCCAGCCCGCGCGGTCCGCGGCGCCGAACGCAGCGCCATCGACAAGCACCGCCGCCCCCGGCAACGTGCGGCAGAGCGCCGTGCCGCCTTGGGTGAAGGCGCCGGCGCACGCAAGCGTCAGCGTCGTTGGCGTTGGCGGAACGGCAGGCGCTGGCCGTGCTGCCTCAACGCTCGGCGCCGGCAGCGCGGGCTCAGGCTGCGCCGGCGCTTCTGCTGCTGCGCACGCCGCCAACAGTATCGCTGCGATAATGGCGCGCATCTTCCCTCCCCACGCGAACATCACGACTTCGCTTCGTTCAGCTCTCTCCAGCGCCGCGTCGCTTCCTCGGGGCCGCGATAGGCCTCCTGGAGATCGACGTTCCAGTACCGCAATTCGTCCAACAGGATGCGTTCGCCGCTAACCGCGCAGAGCACGAACAGCCCCTGACGGAGGATGGTGATTTCATTGTCGCCGTAGCGCACCTTGGCCTCTGGGCCGCCGGGATCGTGCTTGTTCATCGGCAAACGTTGTAACGCGCCTCGCCCCGCAACCCTAGCCCCTGCGGAGATTAGCCTTGCACCCCCACCTTGCCGGTCTGTAATGGCCGACGGAAGGGGCGCACACATGCGAAAATGCCTCATTCTTGTCGTTTCGGTCTGGGCATGCAGCCCGGCGCCGGCGCCATCGCCCGCGTCAATCCTCGCTGACGCCAGCGGGGCCTGCGCGGCGCGCGCCACCACGACCTGGGCCGGGGGTAATGGGACGTCCTTCGCCATCGAGGCCCAAAGCGCGGGCGATGACTGCGCCGCCGCTCCCGTCACTTTGACCATCCACGCCGCAGACGGCGTTGCCGCTTTCGAGGAACGCTACCAGTCCGATCATGTGATGACCCTCGCGGGCGCGGAATCCGTCGACGACATGCGTCGGCGCCTTGGCGAATGGGTCACGCCTCCTGGCGCGCAGATGGACAGCACCGGCGATCTGCCTGAGTGGACGCAGGACGCGCCCTACCCGATCAACGAAGAGTTCCCGTTCTATCCCGAGGAAGGCGTGACCCGCGACATCTACGAGGCGCTGCGCGCGGAAGATCGCGTCATGTACTGCTACGTGCAAGGCATGGAGGGCATGGCTTGCCTCGCCATGCTTGACGGCGCACTCGCCAAGATCGGCGTTCAGAGCTTCCCGGGCTGAGCCTTAGAACA
This sequence comes from uncultured Terricaulis sp., assembly GCA_964423825.1. Classification (GTDB taxonomy): domain Bacteria; phylum Pseudomonadota; class Alphaproteobacteria; order Caulobacterales; family Aquidulcibacteraceae; genus Vitreimonas. The sequence goes on from CAYRHK010000341.1 coordinate 1,564, forward strand.
AATCACCCTGCCCCCCCGGCGGCTTGGGCTTCGACTTTGGTTTCCCACTATCGCCGCCGCGCGGGGGATCGATCACCGCCTTCTGCTTGTCGTCCGCGAAGGTAAGTTCAACCGCGTCGCCAGGCGAAAGCTCCTTTGCCGCGCGCACCAGGCTCCCATCCTCGCGATGCACCATCACGAAGCCGCGCGCCAAAACGCTCTTGTGCGAAAGGCTCTCCAGCATCCGTGCAGAACCCGACAGCTCCTGGCGACGCTGATCGAGCGCACGCGCCATCGCCGGCTTCAAGCGCGCAGCCGTGCGCGCCAGCAAGTCGCGCCGCCGCATTACGTCCTGCGCTAGCGCTTCGGGCCTAAGCCGCGCGGCGACGCGATCGAGCTTCGACTGCGCCGCACGCGCATTCGCCACCAGCGCCGCATTCAATCGTTCCGCGGCGCGATCATAGCGCTGCTGCGGCACTTGGAAGAGCGTGTCCAAGCGCGGCAAGCGCGCTGCGGCGGCGCGCAACTCGGTGCGCCGCCGCTCAAGCCCGCGCACCAGCCCGCCCTTCAAGCGCCCTTCGAGCGTGGTCACGCGCTCCACAAGTTCAGCCCGCACCGGCACGGCTTTTTCAGCGGCGCCCGTGGGCGTCGGCGCACGCAGATCGGACGCGTAATCGATCAGCGTCGTATCGGTTTCATGCCCGACCGCGCTGATCAGCGGGATTTGGCTTTCCGCCGCCGCGCGCACCACGATCTCTTCGTTGAACGCCCACAAGTCTTCGATCGAGCCGCCGAATCCGGTGCGGGTGCGAGTGTGGGCGATCGCGACCTACTATTGGTTTCCCATGCCCATTCCGCGGATTGCCATTGTCGGCCGACCCAATGTCGGCAAGTCGTCCCTTCTGAACATGATCGCCCATG
>CAYRHK010000342.1:0-2452 GCA_964423825.1 uncultured Terricaulis sp.
TCTGCAACTGGAGAAATGGATTCCGGGTTCTCGCTTCGCGAGCCCCGGAATGACGATGTACAATCGCCGGAGGAACTTCCATGTCCGCACGCCCGCAAGACGCCGCTCGCTTCCACGCTCTGCACCAGGACCTCCTCATTCTCCCCAACGCCTGGGACGCGGGCAGCGCTAAGCTGATCGAACTGGCTGGGGCCAAGGCCATCGCCACGTCGAGCGCGGCGGTCGCGTGCGCGCGCGGCTATGCCGACGGGCATCATTTGCCGTTCGAGAAACTGCTCGCAACGCTGGGGGAGATCGCACGTGTGATCGCGCTGCCGATCAGCGTCGATATGGAGGGCGGCTATAGCGACGATGTTGGCGAAGTTGGCGCTAACGTGGCGGCATTGATCGAGCGTGGCGCGGCCGGGATCAACTTGGAGGACGGCGCGGGCGCGCATGGGTTACACCTGCGCAAGATCGAGGCGGCGCGCGCAGCCGCGCAACGAGTGGGCGTTGAGTTGTACATCAATGCACGCACGGACGTGTTCCTGAAGAGGCTCGTGCCTGCCGAGCAAGCGGTTGAGGAGGCGATTCGTCGCGGGCGGCGCTGCCTGGAGGCCGGCGCCAGCGGCGTGTTTGTGCCCTTTGCCATGAAAGGCGAGGACATCAAGGCGCTCGCCGAAGGGCTGCCGGCGCCGCTGAACATCATGGGATGGGCCGGCGTGCCCGACGCGGCGGCGCTTAAGGCGTTAGGGGTAAAGCGGTTGTCCGCGGCGACGTCGATTTTCCATGCCAGCGCTGCGGCGATCCGGAGCGCGGCCGCCGCGTTCCTTGCCGATGGCGACAGCGAGACGCTCGCCGCTGGCGGCGGCGACCGGCCGGACATGAACGCGCTAATGCGAAGCTGAACCGCTCCGCCTTGACCGATGCCGTGGCGGGGCGGACACAGGTGACGATATGGTCTCGCTTCCGCGCCCGCTTGCACTGTCCGCCAACATGCAAGGCGCGCTGTGGATGGTGGGTTCGGCGCTCGCGTTCACGGTGATGACGTCGTGCATCAAGGCGTTGGCGCAGCGCGATTATGGCGAGAGCCAGATGGTGTTCTTCCGTTGCGCCGTGGGTTTGGCGTTGTTGGCGCCGGTGGCTTTGCGCGCGGGGCCGAGCGCCTGGGCGACGCCCAGGCCGTGGCCGATGGCGCGTCGTTGCATCGGTTCGGCGATCGGTTTGCTGCTTGGCTTCTACGCCTTCGCCAATATGCCGCTCGCGAGTGCGCAGTCGCTTTCGTTCGCGCGCACCTTGTTCGTGGTGGTGCTGGCGATCCTGCTGCTGAAGGAGAAAGTGGGCTCCTGGCGCCAGGGCGCGCTTGTCGCGGGATTCGTCGGCATTTTGGTGATGCTGCGACCGAGCGAGATGCAGATCGATGGCGCCGCTTTGGCTGCGCTCGCTTCGGCGCTGCTGATGGCGTACTCGGTGGTGACCGTGAAAGACCTCACGCGCGACCACTCGACGCTGACTTTGGTGATCTGGATGAACGCGGCCACGACCGTGATCGGGCTGCCGTTCGCGTTCTTCGCTTGGCGCACGCCAGGGTTGGAGGATGGGCTGATCTTCGCGCTGCTCGCGGTGTCCGGCGTGATCGCGCAGACCTTCTTCACGCGCGGGATGGCGGCGGGCGACGCTTCGCTGATGGCGCTGATGGATTATGTGCGGCTGCCGCTCGCGGCGCTGGCGGGGCTGTTGGTTTTCCATGAGGTGCTGGACGGCTGGACGCTGCTGGGCGCGGGGATCGTGATCGGATCGACGGTGTTGATCACCGTGCGCGAGGCGCGGCTCGCGAAACGCCGCGCTAGTCCGCCGCCGGGGTAGCGGGCTATAAGCGCGAAACATGGCTAAACCCTCCGCGTCCCGCCTGTTTCTCATCGATGGCTCCGGCTACATCTTCCGCGCCTATCATGCGCTGCCGCCGTTGACGCGCGCGAGCGATGGGCTGTCGGTCGGCGCGGTCGCTGGCTTCTGCAACATGTTGTGGAAGTTCCTGGAGGAGATGAAAGCCTCCGAGGCGCCCACGCACTTGGCCGTCATCTTCGACAAGTCGGAAGTGACGTTCCGCAATCGGCTCTACCCGGAGTACAAGGCGCATCGCCCGCCGACGCCGGAAGACTTGGTTCCGCAGTTTCCGCTGATCCGCGACGCGACGCGCGCGTTCAATCTTCCCTGTATCGAGATGGGCGGCTACGAGGCTGACGATCTCATCGCCACTTACGCGCGCCAAGCCGCGAAAGCCGGCGCGACCGTGAAAATCGTATCGTCGGACAAGGATCTGATGCAATTGGTGAGTGACGGCGAAATCCAGCTTTTCGATCCGATGAAGCAAAAGCCGTTGGGCGTCGAGGCGGTGATGGAGAAGTTCGGCGTGACGCCGGACAAAGTGATCGACGCGCAGGCGTTGATCGGCGATTCCACCGATAATGTC
>CAYRHK010000343.1:0-2438 GCA_964423825.1 uncultured Terricaulis sp.
CCGGTCCGACCATGTCGCGGCGAAAGCAGAAGCGGCAATAGACCGGGCAGACATGCACGATCTTCAGAAGGCAGCGGTCCGGGTAACGGTGCACAATCCCCTTCACCGGGGAATGGGCGCTGTCGCCGATCGGATCCGAGAGTTCATCGTCGGCGATGTCGAGTTCGCGGGAGTCGGGCAAGAATTGCGCCGCGATAGGATCGCGCGGGTCGTCATAGTTGATTGCCGCGTCCATCGCCGGGGTAATGGCGACGGCGTAGCGCTGCGCCACTTCAACAAGGCGCTCGTCGTCCCCCTCCAAGGGGAGGGGAGCAGTGGCGCTTCGTTGGCTTGTCGCACTCACATCAAACCCCAAACGCCTTCGCGTACCGCACTTTGCCGCCGGCTTCGAGCGCCCCGGGGATCAGCTCCAGCGCCATGAAGGCGGGACCGGAGAACGGCGCTTGCAGCGTTGCGGCCATATCCGCTCGGAAGCCAAAGCGTGGATAGTAGGCCGGATGGCCCAGCACAAGGATTGCGGCCAAGCCCAGTTCGGTGCAGCGGGCATTGCCCGCCGCGACTAGGGCCGATCCGAAGCCCTGCCTCTGAAACGCCGGCAACGCCGAGAGCGGCGCCAATGCGGCGGCGCGAATTGTTTCGCCTGGACGTTCGAGGAGCAGTGACGAATACAGGATGTGGCCATGCAAGGCGATATCGTTCGCCTCAACCAGTTCGAAGAGGACATCGCCATCAGAACGCAGCGCTTCGACGAGGTCCGCTTCCGCGTTCCCGCCGAATGCGTGGCGGAGAATTTGGCGAATGGCTGGATAGTCGCGCTCGGTTGCGTCGCGGATCACGATGCGCAGCCATCGAGCCAAACATCGCGCCAGCCCAATGGTGTGCATTGATTATCTAGCATGCGTTCGATGCGGCGCAGGCGCTCGGTGTTCTCGGGCGTGCCAGGCTTCAAATTGTTGGGCGCAGGCAACATCGCAACAAGCGAGAGGAACTGGCGGCGATCGAGTTCGCCAAGGGCGCGCCCGTAATAGGTCATGGCCGCATCGCGGAAGCCAATGACGGGTTGACCATTTTCGTTGCCGAAATAGGCGAGGCTTAGGAAGAGATCGAGTTGTTCGTCCTTGGTGATAGCGCCGTCGAGGACGAAGCGAGCGATGAGGCTCTGTTCGATCTTGGCGAAACCTGGGGCGAAGTTGTTGAAGTAAAGATGTTTCACCAAGGCTTGTGTGATGGTGGTCATGCCTTGGCCGGGGGTCTCGAAATCGACGCCGCGATGGGTGCGGAAGCTGGGATCCTCGACGCGCAGCAGCGCCTCAATCCAGCTCACCGGCAATTCGCGCGACAGGGGCGGCCCCGCTTCGCTCCAGGCGCGTTCGAGCACGTCGGTGGTGCGCGCCTGGGCGCGGACCACGGCAAGCGCTTCGTAGGCCACAACCAACAACAAGAGTCCGCCCACAATCGCGGGCGACCAACGCAGCAATTGGCGTCGGTCGAGCTTCGGCATGCGCAGCAAAGGCGGGCGCGGGGGTAAGTCTACGGGAACGCCGCGTTGCGGGGCGCGCTTCTGGCGATTGAATCGCCCCCAGGCGGCTTCGTAGATCGTGGGCCAATGCTCATGGAAGAGATCCTCGACCACTTCGTGGCTTGCCTCTTGCGCCACGCGCTGATCGATCCCGTCCATGCTCAGAAAATCGAGAATATGCTCACGCACCACTTCCGGTGGCCATGCCGACCACACAGGATCGTCGGCGATTAGGTTTGTGTAGAAGACCGGCCCGACTTCGTCGAAGAAGATGTGCTCGATCTCGTCCGGGGTGTAGCGGGAGCGACGCAGGACCTCGATGATGTCGGCGTAGAAGATCGTTACGTCGGTATGGACGAAGAGATCCGACAGCGCCGCCCAGACAGGGGTGCGCCGCTTCAAGGTGGCCGCGTCGAATCTCGGCATCATGTGGGCGTCCATACCACGTCCCTGATGTGGCGCGCGCCAGTGGCTAGCATTACCAAGCGGTCAAATCCCAGTGCGACGCCGCTCGCGGGCGACATGTGCGCCAGCGCCGCGAGGAAGTCCTCGTCGAGCGGCCAGCGCACGCCATAGCGCTTTTGTTTTTCGTCCATGGCGGCAATGAGGCGGGCCCCCTGCTCGGCGGGGTCGGTGAGCTCGCCGAAGCCGTTCGCGAGTTCGACTCCGCAGGCATACATCTCGAAACGCTCGGCGACGCGGGGATCATGGACGCAGCGGCGCGCAAGGGCCGCCTCTTCGATTGGGTACTCGTAAAGCAAGGTTAGCGCCGGCGCGCCCAAGTGGGGCTCGACTTGTACAATGGCGGCGGAGAAGGCGTCGTGGCCGCCAACGCCTCCCCCGTTCACGGGGGAGGTGGTCGCGAAGCGACCGGAGGGGGAGCCCGCAGCATCCCCTCTCCGTCGTCTCGCGTCGCGCG
>CAYRHK010000344.1:0-2435 GCA_964423825.1 uncultured Terricaulis sp.
AAAGGAAGCGCCGCGCGTGCGCGAAGGCTTCAGCTTCATTCGCAACGATATCGTCGACGACGCCGTTCTTGCCGTTTATGTCGGCGCCGCCGAGGCCTTCTTTGTCAACGCTTTCGCCGATCGCCTTGGCCACGGGCGGTCCCGCGACGAAGACCTGGGAGAGGCCATGAACCATGACGCTGTAATGGCTGGCGGCGACGCGTCCGGCGCCGAGCCCTGCGCAGGGCCCGAGCGCGAGCGCGACAACCGGCACGGCGCCCATGTTCGCCACCACCCATTCCCAGCCGGGCGTTTGAGGAATGTACGTGCGCGGGTCCTTCTCAAGCATTTTCACCGAACCGCCGCCGCCGGTGCCGTCGACGAGACGGATCAGCGGCATGCGATACTCGTTCGCCATCTGCTCGGCGAACACGAGCTTTTGCCAAATGGCGGCGTCGCCGGCGCCGCCGCGCACGGAAAAGTCATCGGCCTGGATCGCTACCGGCCGCCCGTCGATCAGCGCGCGCCCGACCACGAACGGCGAGGCGCGAAAGGTCGCGAGTTGATTGTCGGGCCCGTACTCGCCCTTGCCAGCGATCTTGCCGATCTCATGGAAGGAGCCGGGGTCGCTGAGCGCCTCGACCCGTTCGCGCACCGTGAGTTTTCCGGCGGCCTTCTGATTGGCGACGCGCTCAGCCCCGCCCATTTGCTCTGCAAGAGCTTCGCGCGCGCGGAGCTCTTCGATGTCCTTTTCCCAGCTCATATGGAGACGTTAGTCATCGGCGCCTGCGGAGGGAAGCCGTCACCCGCGCTTGCCGAAGTGCTTGTCGCCCATGACGAAGCGCGGGCCCGAGCCCAGCTGCGCGGCGCGGTCGCCGGGATTGTAGAGCGCGCATTTCTTGAGCGAGAGGCAGCCGCAGCCGATGCAGCCGTCCAGTAGATCGCGGGTGCGTTCGAGCGCTGCGATTTTTTCATCCAGGGCTGAATGGATGGCGCGGCTGATGCGGGCCCAGTCGGCGGCGGTCGGCGTACGCTGCTGCGGCAGCTTGGCCAGTTCGGCGGCGATGTCCTCGATCGAGAGGCCGAGCTGTTGGGCGATGCGAATGAAGGAAAGCCGGCGGATGTCGGAGCGCAGGAACCGCCGTTGGCGCCCGGCGCTGCGGAAGGGCTGCACTAGGCCGCGCGCCTCGTAAAAGCGGATCGCCGACACCGAAAGTCCCGTCCGCGCCGCTAGCTCGCCGATGGCGATGAGTTCGTTGCCGCGCATTCCTAAAATAATCCTTGACCTCAACTTAGGTTGAGATTGCAGGCTGGGCTCTGTCAACTTGAAGCAACCCCGAAACAGCAAGGAAGCCCGCGCATGGCCCGCTTGGAACACGTCAATATCACCGTCTCCGACATCGACCGCACCGCCGCCATGCTGATGGAAGTGTTCGAGTGGCGCATTCGCTGGCGGGGACCGGCCGCGAGCGGGGGCTCGACCATCCATGTCGGCACGGACGGCGACTATCTCGCGGTCTACATGCCGCCGGGCGGGGCGAGCGCTCCGCACGCCTATGCCAAGGGGGCGCCGCTCAATCATGTCGGCGTCGTGGTCGAGGATTTGGATGAAACCGAGCGGCGGGTGAAAGCTGTCGGCCTCACGCCCTTCAATCATGGCGCTTACGAGCCGGGCCGGCGGTTCTACTTCTTCGACGCTGACGGGATCGAGTGGGAAGTGGTGAGTTATTCTTAATACTACCCCAGCGCATCGAACAGGCTCGGCTCATCAGCGCGCCAGCCTTCGATCTGCAGGAGCTTGAGCTTCGTCGCGATGCCGCCATCGGCGGAGAAGCCCACCAGCTTGTCGTTGGCGCCGACGACGCGGTGGCACGGCACTACGATCGCGAACGGATTGCGCCCGAGCGCTTGTCCAACGGCGCGCGCGGCGTCCTTATCGCCGATGGCGGCGGCGATCTCGCCGTAGGTGCGCGTCATGCCCGGAGGAATGGCGCGCGCGGTTTCGTAGACGCGGGCGTTGAACGCGGGCACGCGGCTCATGTCGAGCGTGATGGCGCGCAGGCTTTTCTTCTGGCCATTGAGGAGCGCTGTGATCTCCTCGATGGCGCGGGCGATGTGCTTGGGCTGATGTTCGACTTCGTCGGCGTGCGGGCAATGGCGCATGAGCCGGGTGCGGGTGGTGCCGTCGCTGCGTTCGGGAAGTTGTACGCCAACGATTCCGCGCTGGCCCCAGGCGATCCCGCAGCGGCCGATGGCGGTGTCGAACAGGGCGTATGCGTACATGCGAGCGCCGCCTTTGGTCGTCGTTGCGTCCCCGGTACTTGCGTCCGGAGATTCGGTGTACTAGAACATAACATGAACATGAGTGGGAGAACAGAGATATGCGCTGACGCTCCCCCTCCCCGCGAGGGGAGGGGGCAGGGGGTGGGGAGAAACTCCACACGTCTCGTTTCACC
>CAYRHK010000345.1:0-2417 GCA_964423825.1 uncultured Terricaulis sp.
GTGAACAGCAGGGGTTTGCGCCGCTCCTTGACGATGGGCGCGTGCGCATTGGCAACGAGCGCACACCGATCCGACAGGGGCAGGGCGTGATTGTCCGCGTGACCCGTGAGGCGGCGCGCGCGAAGAACCCTGTCGTGGAATTGCTGGAGGTCGGCCATGACGGCGAGGCGCCCCATCGCATTGCGCGCCATGAGTGTGACGATGAGTTGGACGCGGCCAAGCCCGCTGATCCGCTGACCCGTGAAAGCCTTGACGCTGCGGTCGACGAGGCCACGGCCAGGGTCGTGGCGATACCTGGCGGCGGCGCGCTCGTCATCGAAACCACCGCCGCGCTCGTCGCCATCGATGTGGATGCCGGCGCGCGCACGGGCCCCAACGACGCAGAGCGCTTCGTCCTGGACCTGAATTGCGCCGCCGCCGCCGAAGCGGCGCGCCAAATCAGGCTGCGTGGTTTGGGAGGCCTGATCGCCATCGATTTCGTGACAATGCGCGCGCGCGCGAGCATCAAGCACCTCGAAGACGCGGTGCGAGCGGCGCTCTCTAGCGACCCCTGGCCAGTGCAGGTTGCCTCGTTGTCGCGCTTTGGCGTTCTCGAACTGTCGCGTGCGCAATTGCGGCGGCCGCTGCACGAACTGCTTCGCGATTCCGATGGACGCATCAGCGCCGAGACCGTCGCGCTCGCTGCCCTGCGCGCGATCGAACGAGAAGCGCGCGCTCAAGGCGGTCGTCAGATTGCCTGTACGCTATCGGCGGAGGCGAAGGCCTGGCTCGACGCGGGTCATATCGAGTGGCGTGCGCCGCTGTCGGGACGCATCGGCATGCGCTGGCAAATCGAGGCTGCCGCCAGGGAAGCGTTTTGGCCGCGTGACAAGATTGATGTGAGGGCGTTATGAGCCAACGTCGCTGCGTTGTTTGCGGCAAGGTGCAAACCGAGAAGTATCGACCGTTCTGCGGCAAACGATGCGCCGACGTTGACCTAAACCGCTGGCTCTCAGGCGGCTATGCCATTCCTGCTGCCGAAGAGGACGGTTCGCCCCAAGAAGATGGCTCCGGCGAGATTGCGCCCAACCATTAGCGCGGCGCGCGCTTCGCCAAAATCCGCTGTAGCGTTCGCCTATGCATGTTCAGCCGACGCGCCGTCTCACTGACGTTGTGCCCGCACAATTCATAGACGCGCTGAATGTGCTCCCAGCGGATCCGGTCCGCAGACATCGGGTTGTCGGGAGGTTCCGGTCGATTGTCCGGCGCCGCCAAGAGCGCCTTGACGATGTCGTCGACGTCGGCAGGTTTGGCGAGGTAGTCGATAGCGCCGGCCTTCACTGCCGCGACAGCCGTGGCGATGGCGCCGTAACCGGTAAGAATCACCACGCGGCAATCGTGGCGGTGCTTCGAGAGCGCCTCAACGACCGATAGACCCGAGCCGTCTTCCAAGCGCAGATCGAGCACCGCGTAGGCAGGGGGCGTCCTCGTAGCGAAATCATTGGCTTCACTGACGCTGGCCAGCGCAGTCACCTCGAACCCGCGCCCCTCCAGCGCACGCGCCAGTCGTGTTCGAAAGGCGACGTCGTCGTCGAGAATAAGAAGTGACTTTTCCCCTTCCAGGGGGGCCGCCAAGCTCATGCATCAATCCTTTTGACGGTGTATTTATAGCATTTTCTGGAACATCAAAGTGCTGGTGCTTCAATTGCGCTGCGGTTCCAGGTCGCCTTGACCACAGCCCCTTCACGCGGCGGTTTTTGATTGTGCACGTCCAATTGGGCGCCGGTGCGCTCGAGCAACGTCTTGGAAATGAAGAAGCCCAGGCCAAGGCCTCCCGCGACCCCTTCGTGATCGCGTTCGGTAAGGTATGGCTCGCCGAGGCGCCCGAGAATGGCAGGCGAAAAACCAGGGCCGTCATCGCGCACCAGGATTGTAACCTCGTCGCCGCTCCAGCTTGCTTCGATGTCGACGCGTGCGCGTGCAAACCCGACGGCGTTTTCTATGAAGCCCCCGAGCGCATGTACAATTTCCGGCATGCGTTTGACATCGAGTGCGCCATTACCCTGGCAACTGATGACAATCTCGCGTCCAAGCCCCTCATGCTGGGCGACAATCTCCTCGAGTAACGCGCCAATCGGAGCGCGCTGTGTCATGACGTCGCCTTGCTCGCGCCGCGAGGACAGCTGCCCCAAGATCGCACGGCACCGTTCGCTTTGGGTCACCAGCAATTGCAGATCCTCGACCCGCGGATCGTCGGAGGAGGTGGCGCGAACCATCTCTTTAGCCACAAGATGGATGGTGGCGAGCGGCGTGCCGAGTTCATGCGCCGCCGCCGCTGCAAGTCCGCCGAGCGCAGAGAGAGTCTGCTCGCGCGCGAGCACCGCTTGCACCGCAGCCAACGCGAAGTTCAGCCGCTCTTCTTCCGCCGCGACGCGCCA
>CAYRHK010000346.1:0-2414 GCA_964423825.1 uncultured Terricaulis sp.
AAAGGATGAGGTCGGGCTTCTGATCGCGCACGCGCTGCACGATCGTAGCGAGGTCGGTGGTGCCGTACATGGCTGAGCCTTCCGACGAAATCACCAGCAGCGGATCGGGGCTCTCGACCTCGACAACGGTCCCGTCGTCGAGCTTTTTCTTCCTGGTCTCCCCGGGCCCAGCGACGCGCACGATGCGCGCGCCCTGGTCGTCCTCCAGCAGCCCTTTGGCGTCCAGGTCCTTGACCATGTCATCGATCAGCGGATCGGCGTCGCTCTCGCCAAGCCAGAGATCGAAATTGACGCCGAGCGCCGCAAAGTCGCGCTTCTGCGCCGCCATCGACACATCGTGCATCGCCTTCCAGATGGTGCGGTGCGGCTCCGCGCCCGCTTGCAACGCCGCCGTCGCTTTGCGCGCGCGATCGCGAAACGCAACATCCTCGCGCGCTTTGGCGGCCGCTCGCGGATAGGCCGCCTCTAGATGGTCGAGCGTCAGCGACCTCAGCTTTGCGTCGAGTTTCGCATTGTCGCCGAGCCCGCCCAGTTCATCTTCGATGGCGCAGATCATCAGCCCCATCTGGAAGCCCCAATCGCCGAAGTGCGCGTCGCCCCACACTTCGTCGCCGCGGAACCGATAGATGCGCTTGATGCTCTCGCCAATAATGGACGCGCGAAGATGGCCGACATGCATGCCCTTGGCGACGTTGGGGCCCCCGTAGTCGACGACGACGCGGCGCTGCTGCTCGACGAGCGCGGCGCCCACGCGCGGATCGACCGCGATCGCCGCAGCACGATCTGCGAGCGCGCTCGCCGTCACCGTGAAGTTCAAGAAGCCGGGGCCCGCGATTGTCGGCGCCGGCGCGAGCCCGGTTTCGGTCCACGCACCCGCCACGCTGTGCGCCACCTCTTGCGGTCTCTTACCGGCAGTCTTCGCCACCGCCAGCGCGCCGTTGCACTGGAACTCTCCCAAGTCCGGGCGATCCGAGCGGCGCACGCTAGCGTGGGCGGCGTCTAGGGCCAGTTGCGCGAATACTTTGGAGGCGGCGGCCGTCAGCGCGCCAGCGAGGTCAGTCATTACTGCGGAATGGGATGCGGAAGCGCTTTGGTCAAGCGCGCCCGTCGCTACTGGCGATCCGGTGCGTCGATGCGGAAGCGGCGACCGTCGCGATTGAATTGCAGCTGCTCGGGCGTCAGTTCGAACCCAACCAGGATCTCGAAATTGTCGCCAGAGATTTCTGGCGTCGCGCGCGGAATGACGATGTTCTCGATCCGCTCCGTTCGGGTGACTACTGACTCATCGCGCGGGAACTCGACTTCGACGTCGAAGTATTCTTTCGCCAGCGGCGCGACGCCGCGCCGCGTCACCGCCACCCAATACCGATAGGTCTGGCTGCGCGCCGTTGACGCCGGTCCACGGCCGAACGCCATGTCGACCTCGATGCTCATGGTGATCGGATCGTCGTCGACGTAACGGCATAGCCCCCGCACACCCTGCATCTCGGCAGTGTACTCTATGCTGGCGTAGCGCTGGTTGTCGGTTCCTGCGAAGTCCACCATGCGAGAATTGTCATAGAGCACCCCCATCAGCGGGCAGGGACCAACGTTGGGCCTTGGATCGGTGCCGAGAACGCGGTCGAAGAAATTGGGCTCAGCGGTGCTGGTCTGCTCCGGCGCGACGCCGCCGGGCAACTCGATCGTTCGCCCGCTGCCGCTGCTGGCGCATCCCGCGGCAGCCAGGGCGAACGAACACACAAGCGCTGCCTGAACCTTCATGCGCGACCCTCTCCGCCGCGGAGGCACACAGCAGGCATGCGCGCCCCGTGTCTCACCCCCATGCCTTGCGGCTTTGGCGTGAAGCCGTGATAGCTTCCGCTTTGGCGCGGGGCAACACGCCCGGGCGCCTCGGCCACAGGTTTCTTGAGATCAGGTCCTTTGCCAGAAAAGCGCCCCATTTCAATATTGTTGGCCGCTCCCCGAGGATTCTGTGCGGGCGTCGACCGCGCAATACAGATCGTAGAACAGGCGATTTCCAAGTGGGGGGCGCCGGTCTTCGTGCGCCACGAGATCGTTCACAACCGTCACGTGGTGGAAAGGCTTGAGGCGCTCGGGGCGGTATTCGTCGAGGAACTCCACCAGTGTCCCGACGACCGCCCGGTCATCTTCTCCGCGCACGGGGTGCCAAAGGCGGTGCCCACGGAAGCCCGACGGCGAGAGATGATTTTTGTCGACGCCACATGTCCCCTTGTCTCCAAGGTTCACGTCGAGGCCCAGCGCCATTTCGAAGCCGGACGCGAAATCGTACTGATCGGCCACGCCCGCCAGCCGGAAGTGATTGGCACCATGGGACAATTGCCCGAGGGCGCCATAACATTGCTCGAGACAACCGCAGACGCTGAGGCGTTCGAGCCGCGCGAAGTCTCCACGCT
>CAYRHK010000347.1:0-2405 GCA_964423825.1 uncultured Terricaulis sp.
GTGCCGCCGGCGCCGGGCAGGGTGCCGAGCTTGATCTCGGGCTGGCCGAACTTGGCGGTGTCGGCGGCGAAGATCATGTCGCAGCTCATCGCCATCTCGCAGCCGCCGCCGAGGGCGAAGCCGGCCACCGCGGCGATGATGGGCTTGCGGCAGGTCTTGATGCGCTCCCAGTTGCGGGTGATGTAGTCGCCCTTGTAGGCGTCCATGTAGCTGAACTTGGCCATCATGCCGATGTCGGCGCCGGCGGCGAACGCCTTCTCGGAACCGGTGATGACGATGCAGCCGATTGCGTCGTCGGCTTCGAAGGCGTCGAGCGCAGCGCTCAACTCGCTGATCAGTGCATCGTTGAGCGCATTGAGCGCCTTGGGGCGATTGAGCCGGATGAGGCCGACGCCAGCATCGGTTTCGACGAGGATGTTTTCGGAGGTCATGGCGGGAGGGAATGCGCCGGACGGGCGGGAAAATCAATCCGCGCCTGTTGCAGGCAGCACCACAAGGTCAGCCGACAAATGCGTGCGGCCGTTGTCGCGTCGCATGGTGAACGTTAGGCGTTCGCGGCCGCGCTGAAACACCAGAATGTCGTCCGTGCGCGGGCTCAGCGCCCAACCTAGCTGGGGTAAACTGTCGATATAGAAGTCGCGAACGGCGATCTCGGCAAGATCGCCCGCCGCACGCGCCGCGACCAAGCGGCCGCCGGCGCCGTCGAAACCCACAGCGGCGTCACTCTCGACGAAGCCCGGCGGCATCGGCACGTCGGAGAGTTCGCTGAAATAGCGGGCCTCAGCCCATGCCGGCGCAGCGCAGAGCATCGCTAGAGTGAATGCGACTCGACTCATAAGCCCAGCTTAGCGTGATGCCTTGGTTTGTCGTTAGCGCTGGCAGCGCGGACACCAGAATGTGGAGCGGCCGGCGTGGACGGCCCGCTTGACGACGCCCGCACATTTGCGCGTGACACAAGGCTCGCCTTCACGGTCATAGACGGCGAAACGCTGCTGAAAGCCGCCCTGTTTGCCATCCACGTTCGCGTAATCGCTCAGAGTCGAGCCGCCGGCGGCGATGGCCTGCTCCAGCGCGGCGCGGATGGCGGGCGTCAGTTTTTCCAGGCGCGCTCTGGAGACAGCGCCCGCCGCGCGCGCGGGCGCGATGCCGGCGCGATGCAACGCCTCGACGACGTAGATGTTGCCCAAGCCCGCGACCACGCGCTGATCGAGCAATGCCGATTTTATGTTGGCCTTCTTGCCGGCGAGCGCTTCAGCGAGATAAGGCGCGCTGAATTCGTTGCCCAGGGGTTCGGGACCCAAGCCCTTGAACCAAGGATGGACATCGAACGCATGGCGCGCGATCAGGTCCATATAGCCGAAGCGGCGCGGATCGTTGAACTCGAGGCGCGCGCCGTTGTCGGATTCTAGTACAAAATGCGTGTGGGCCGGGTCTGGCGGCTCGACATAGTAGAAATCGCCGGGCTGCTGCTTCAGGCCCGCGACGCTCCAACGCCCGGTCATGCCCAAGTGGGTGACCCAGATGTTTCCATCGTCTAATTCGGCCAGCAGATATTTTGCGCGACGCGAGAGCGCTTCGACGCGTCGGCCCTCGAGCCGCTTCGCGAACCGCTTTGGAAACGGAAAACGCAAATCCGCGCGTTTGGTCTTCGCGCGCACGATGCGGCGACCCTCGAGGAATGGCGCGAGCCCGCGACGCACGGTTTCCACTTCCGGGAGTTCAGGCATGCGGCGAAATGTCGGAAATCAAACGCGAATCCATCAGCTGGCGATATAGCCCCGGCGCGCGCTCGCCGCTATGGTCTGACGATGAGCGACGACACCGCCTCCTTCGGTTTTCAGGACGTGCCCAAGGCTGAAAAGGCGGGGCGCGTGCGTGAGGTGTTTTCCTCGGTCGCCTCCAAATACGACCTGATGAACGACGCCATGTCGGGGGGCATGCACCGGCTGTGGAAGGACGCGGCGGCTGCGAAGCTCAATCCGCAGCCGGGCGAACTCATCCTGGATGTCGCGGGCGGGACCGGCGACATCGCGCGGCGTCTGAAAAAACTCGGCGACGGCGCGGCGCAGCGGCGGGGGCTGGCGCCGCCGGAAATTCACGTCATCGACATTAATACAGAGATGCTGGAGGCGGGCCGCAAACGCGGCGAGGACGGCCTCTTCTGGCACAAGGGCGATGCGGAAAGCCTGCCTGTCGACGATGCGGCGGCCGATGCGTACATCATCAGCTTCGGCATTCGGAATTGTACAGATGTGCCGGCGGTGCTGTGCGAAGCCAAGCGCGTTTTAAAGCCGGGCGGGCGCTTCTACTGCCTTGAGTTCTCGCGGCTCGCGATAGGCGGGCTTGAGCCGGTTTATGATTTCTATTCCTTTAACGCGATCCCGGCGTTGGGGAAATTGCTCGCC
>CAYRHK010000348.1:0-2403 GCA_964423825.1 uncultured Terricaulis sp.
TGGGGTTATGAATCCCACGCTCTAACCAGATGAGCTACGCCACCGAAGGGGCGGAGCAATACAGCCAAGGCTGGGGTCGCTGCAAGGTCCTGTAGCCGGCTGGGGGCGCAAATCGGCCCGTTGGCGGCGTCATCGCTCCGGGCTATCCCCTGGCGCAAGGGAAAATCGCATCATGGCGCGTACGCAGGCGGCGGACTATGACGAACGACGAGCCGCCATCGTGGAGGCGGGCGCGACCCTGTTCGCGGAGGAGGGCTTTGAAGGGGCCTCTGTAGCGGATCTTGCCCAGCGCTGCGGCGTGTCGAAGTCGCTCATCTACCATTATTACGATTCCAAAGAGGACATCCTCTACGATGTCATGATCACGCATGTTCGCACGCTTGACGCCGCCGCGCGCGAGGCGGTCGCGGAGGCGGGGGCGCCGGATCGGAAACTCCGGGCGCTCGCACAATCTTTCATTTCGCTTTATGTCAATGCCGCGGCGCGCCACCGCGTGCTGCTCAATGATTTGAAGCGCGTGCCGGAGCCGCGGCGCGGCGAAATCGTCGCCGTGCAGCGTAGTCTCATTGAAATCGTCCGCTCTCTACTGTCGGAGATCGAACCGCGTCTGGGCGAGCGCGGCGAAGGGATCGCCGCAGCCATGCTGTTCTTTGGCTCAATCAATTGGATACATACTTGGTACGATCCCAAGGGTGCGGTTGGGCCCAAAATGCTCGCGGACATGGCTGTCGATGTCGCGCTTGGCGGCGTAGGGCGCATCGCCAGGAAGACGTAAGATCAGGTATCGTAGGTCAGCGCGACGTCCTCGCTGACGGGCGTTGCCTGGCACGTGAGCACGTAGCCCTGGGCCAGCTCCTGCTCCGAAAGGCCGTAGTTCACCTTCATTTCGACTTGGCCGCTGGTGACCTTGGCGCGGCAGGTGGCGCAGACGCCGCCCTTGCACGCGAAAGGGGCTGGTAGGCCTGCGGCGCGGACATTGTCGAGGATCGACTTGTTGGCGGGATCGAAGGTCACGTTCAGGCGCCGGCCGTTGAGCGTCACGTTCATCTTGAGTCCGGCGGCTTTCTCCTCGAGCGCTCGCGCCGTTGCGAGTTGGGCAGCGGAGAGCTCGGCGGTGGTGAAGCGCTCGATGAGGATCTTGCTCTTGGCGATATCACGCGCTGCGAGCGATTGCTCGGCGGCGTCCATCATCGGGCCTGGGCCGCAGATGAAAAACGCATCGACAGCTTCGGGGGCGATCAATGCCGAAAGGACTTCATCGAGCTTCTCGCGGTCGAGCCTCCCATTGAAGAGGGCGATCTCCTCCTCTTCGTCCTCAAGGAAGTGATAGACCGCGAAGCGATCAATGAATTTGTCTTTCAGCGCCGCCAAGTCTTCCAGAAACATGATGCCAGCAGAGGTGCGGTTGCCGTAGCAAAGCGTAAAGCGCGAGCGCGGCTCGGCTTCGAGCGCGGCTTTGATCAGTGACAAGATCGGCGTGATTCCCGAGCCGCCGGCAAAGGCTGCGTAGCGCCGCTCCACGCCGGCGTCGAAAGCCCAAGTGAAGCTGCCATGCGGCGCCATCGCTTCAAGCGTGTCGCCCACCTTCAACGTCTCGTTGGCCCAGGTCGAGAATCGTCCGCCGTCAATCTTCTTGATGCCGATCTTCAGGACGCCGTCGGAAGGCGCAACGCAGAGCGAGTAGTTGCGGCGTACTTCCTCACCATCGAATTCGCGCCGCACGGTGAGGTGTTGCCCCGCCTTGAAAGCAAACGCCGAGGCGAGCGCTGCGGGCGCCTCGAGCCGCACGCTCACAGCGTCCGGCGTCTCGCGCTTGACGTCAATGACGCGCAGCGGATGGAAATCATGACTCATTAGTGGCACTTGAACCGGTCGAACGGCTCCGTACAGGCGTTGCAACGCCAGAGCGCTTTGCATGGGGTGGAGCCGAAGCGGGAAATCTCGTTCGTGTTCATCGAGCCGCAGCGCGGGCATTGGGCGTGCGTGTCGTTGCGTAGTGAGGCAGCGTCAGCGCCTCTTGGCGGCGGCGCGATGCCGTAGGCGCGTAGTTTCTCGCGGCCCTCATCGCTGATCCAATCGGTGGTCCATGGCGGCGCCAGCGCGGTCTCGATGCGCACGTGAGCGTAACCCGCTTCATCGAGTGCGCCGCGGATCGACTGCTCAATATAGAGCGTAGCGGGGCAGCCGGTGTAGGTGGGCGTGATGACGACGCAGTCATGGCGCACCTCGCGCACGATGCCGAGGTCGACAATGGAGACAGCGGGAATTTCGGGATCGGGAACAGCGGCGAGTAATCTAGTGACTGCGTCCACTTCGTCATCCCGGGGCGTCGCCTCAGCGACGAACGCAGAGCCCAAGGGTCCACGCCCATTGCCTTCATCCCCTGGGTCTCGGATCGCGCTG
>CAYRHK010000349.1:0-2398 GCA_964423825.1 uncultured Terricaulis sp.
GTTGATGTCGTCGGCGACTTCGGAGTCGATCTCGACCCCGCGGTTCATCGGTCCTGGGTGCATCACCAATGCGCCGGGTTTAGCGTGCTTGAGTTTGTCTTCGTCAAGTCCATAGAACCAGAAATACTCGCGCGTGGATGGAAAGAAGCCGCCATCCATACGTTCGCGCTGCAGACGCAGCATCATGACGACGTCAGCGTCCTTGAGGCCGCCGCGCATATCATGGTGGACGTTCGCGCCCCAGCGCTCGGCTTGCGCTGGCATCAAAGTTGGCGGACCGACGAGGCGCACACTGGCGCCTAGTAAGTTAAGCAGCGCGACATTGGAGCGGGCGACGCGAGAGTGCAGGACGTCGCCGCAGATCGCGATGTTCAGGCCCTCAATGGCGCCGAGGCGGCGGCGAATGGTGAGCGCATCCAGCAGTGCTTGGGTTGGATGCTCATGACGGCCATCGCCGGCATTGATCACTGAGCAATCGACTTTTTGCGACAACAGCGCGACCGCGCCGGAGGCGCCATGGCGTACGACCAGCAGATCAGGGCGCATCGCATTCAAGGTCGCGGCAGTATCGATCAGCGTTTCGCCCTTGGCCACGCTGGAGGCGCGCACCGACATGTTGACGACATCAGCGCCCATACGCTTGCCGGCCAACTCAAAGGACGATTGCGTGCGGGTCGAGTTCTCGAAGAAGAGATTGATCAAGGTGCGCCCGCGCAAGGTGTCGAGCTTCTTGATGCGCTCGTCCAAGAGCGGCGCGAAATGTTCGGCGCGGTCGAGCAATTGCTCGGCTTCGTCACGGTTCAGGTCGCCGATGCTGAGGAGATGCTTGCTACGAAAGGCGGCCGGGTGCGCTTGCGCGCCCTTTGAACTGACATCGCTTCCGCGCCGGGCCATAGGCGCTTGTTAAGCCCGAGGGCTGAATCGCCGCAAGCGCCGGAACTGGGGATAACTACTTTCCGCCGCAATCTGGGCGCCGACTCGGTATTGTACTTGATTTGTTCCAATGATAGACGAATGGTTAACGTTCATCATGCGGAAGCCGCACCAGCGACCAGGAGGTCAAGCGTGTCGAAGAGCCATCCGAAACAGGAAGAAGCGTTGCCGTTGCGCCCGGTTGGGCTGGCGTTCGCGGCAGTGGTTGCGGGCTTGGGCGTCGCGCACGCGAAGGCGCCTGATGCCCCGGCGCGCGCGCCGCTTGAACCTGCGTCGCAGGACAAAACCTTCCTCGTGGATCACACCAACCACCCCGGCTTTGAAGAGGATGCGAGCTTCGTCGTGGGTGCGAGCACGCCAGTGGCGCCGTTCGGAGACGCGAAGGGCTAGGGCTGGGCGAGGCCGATGGCGAGCGGCATCGTGATGATCGAGGCAAGCGTTGTCGCCGTGACGATCGCCGCCATCAGGCGAGCGTCGCCTCCCATCTCGCGCGCCAGCGTGTAGCCAGCGGCCGCTGTCGGTGTTGCGCCGATGCCGGCGGCGATTGCCGCAATCAGAGGGTCAGCGCTGAGCGTGCGAGCAATGCTCCAAAAGAGGAGCGGGGCGAGCAACAGCTTTATTGTCGTTGCAGAGGCGACCCTTGCGCTGCTGGCGCGCAGCGCGTCGAAATCGAGCCCGGCGCCGACGCACAAGAGCGCGATCGGCATGGCGGCTTGGCCGAGCAAAGCGAGCGCGTCGCTCACGGGACCCAAGCGCCCGACGTTGAAAAAATTCACAGCCAGTCCGGTAGCGCAAGCGAGGATCAAGGGGTTTGCCACGATTTGATCGAGCACCGCGCGCCAGGAGGTTGCGCGCGCGGCCCCCCATCGCGACAGCACCGACACGCAAATCACGTTGACGAAAAGCACCATGGGCCCAAAGGCCAACCCAATCAAATCGACGCCGCTCTGTCCGTACAAGGCTGGCGCCGCCGCCAGGAGCGCGAAGCCGTTCCACCGCACGCCGCCTTGGAAAACGCTGGTGAAGGCCGGACCGTCGGCGCGCATGATGAGCCGGGCGGACAACGCAACGCACATCAGAGCTGACACCGCGAGCAGCAAGCCGAGTATGAACAGGCTGGCGCCAGCGGTAGCTGCGTGCGCCCCGGATACAAGCGTGAACAGGAACGAGGGATAGAGCACGAAGTAGCCGAAGCGGTTGACCATTCCGAAAGTTTCAGCGCTAGCGACGCCGGTTGCGCGGATAATGTAGCCCAGCGCGATCAGAATAAAGGTGGGCGCAAGCGCGCCGTATACTTCACCCATTTGCGCCGCGCTCCTGCATCGCGTCGAGCGCGCCCTGCAGCATGTAGGCAGCAGCCATTTTGTCGACGACTTCGCCACGGCGCTGGCGCGACGCGTCCGCCTCAATCAGCGTACGGGTGACCGCGGATGTTGATAGCCGCTCGTCCCACAACAAGAGCGGC
>CAYRHK010000350.1:0-2395 GCA_964423825.1 uncultured Terricaulis sp.
CCGGCTCTTCTTATTGATCTGGGCGTTCAGCCCAAGACCGGTACGCACCGCCTGCTCGACGCAGAACCTGTTGATCACGGGCAACATGCCAGGCATGGCCGCATCCACAAGCGACACATGCGCGTTGGGATCGCCGCCATAAGCCGCGCTGGCGCCGGAAAAGAGCTTGGCATTGGAGGTCACCTGAGCGTGGACCTCCAGCCCCACGATGATTTCCCACTGGCCCTTGTCACCAGCCACAAGTTGGTCGGGGCGGGCGGAGCGAACATCGAGTGCGGTCATGGTTCTGAAATAGGCGCCCAAGCCCAGCTTTGTCCAGTTGGCGGCCCTTCCTCGGACGGCGCCGCTGAGGCATAGATTGGTCAATGTTGGGGGTATTGGCTATGAAACTAAACCGTATCGTCGCCGTGTTCGTCTTATCGGTCGCGCTCGCCGCATGCCAGCCGCCGGCCTCCGACCAGAGCGGCGACGCCGCGCCCGATCAAGCGCCGATCGCTGACGCCGTTCCCGGTTCGCCTTGTCCAGTAACCGCTCAGAGCGAGTGGCGCGCCGTATTGCGTGATGGCTCGACGCCGGCGCTTACGGTCAGCGGCTCGATCGAACTGCCTACGCCGGGTTACGCCGTGAGCTTGGCACGCGATCCCAACGAAGCGCCCAACACCACCGAGCCGCATCTCACGCTCGCGCTAACGCCGCCTGCGGGCATGGTCGCGCAAGTGCTGACCGCGCACCCTGTCTACTATTTCGCGCCAGCGACGGGCGCGTACACAACCGTTCACGTCATGTGCGAAGGCCAGTCGCTGACGGATATCGCGGTCACGCCGGAATAAGCATCACAGCAGCGACAAGCCCAAGAGCGCGACGCCAAACGCCGCGAGCGCCAAGGCCATACGCAACAAGGTGTGCCGAATTGGTTCGATCATGGCGTGAGAACCTCGAAGTTCTCCTCCAAGGCCTGCAAGTCGAACGCCACGCATCCGCGTTAAGGGAAATCCGCTCCACGGACTGAGGCCCAAGCCTTGCTGCGTCAAGAGCATGATTGGCGAAGAAGGCTTCCACCCCGACACCAGGGCGCTGCTCGTTTACGGACGCGTTTTGGCCGGCGTTGGCCAGTCGCCCAAGAAAGGCGCGGCTGATCATGTGCTCAATCGCGTCTTCGTCATTGAACCGATGCCCGACGGCCGCTTGCCCATCCGCAGCTTCGGCGCCGAACTGGTCAAGGTGTTCGGACGCGACCTCAACCACCACGACCTGCAAACATTGTTCTTGGAACCGGATCGCAGACTTTTGCACGGCCTGATCGCCGCTTGCGTCGCCGCCGGGGAGCCGGGAATCTCCCGCGTCACTGCAACGGGCGCGGACGGCGCGCGCATCGACGGGGAAATTCTACTGACACCTCTAAAGATCGACGGCGCCCTGGGCAAACGCTTCTTGGGCCTGTTTCAACCGCTCGGAGGCGAGGCCTTCTTGGAAGGCCAGCCGCTCAAACTTCTGCGCATCGGCTCGCTGCATCCCCCGCTGGCCAAGGCGCCTACAAGTATGCGGTTGGTCGTCAACAACGACTAATCACTTCCTCGTCTTGATGCTGATCTCGACGCGCCTGTTGCGAGAGCGGCCCCACTCGCTGTCATTGCTGGCGATCGGATCCCACTCGCCGCGCCCCGACACGTCGATGCGCCCCCAGTCGATGCCATAGTCCATCAAGGCAGCGCCCACCGCGCGGGCGCGCCGCTCCGAAAGCGCCTGGTTATAGGTATCCGAGCCAATTGCGTCGGCATGGCCGACGATGCTGACATTCATGCCAGGGTACCGCGAAAGGGTCGCCGCCAGGTCGCGCAGGCGCGGGCGAAACTCGTAGCGCAGGTCGGAGCGATTGAAATCAAAGGTGATGTCCGCGGGCATGCGCACGCGGACCTCGTCCGGCGCCACCCGCTCCACTTCCGCGCCGGACGCCGCCATCGAGGCGCGCACATCGCGCTCCGCCTGGTCCATCTCGGTTTCTTGCGCCCAAGCCGGGGCTGCCAAGCCGATGAACACAAAAGCCAAGAACGCACGCCGCATCGCCGCCTCCTATCCTTGCACGGCTACCCCATCGGCTGGGTCTTTGGCGTTTCTACGGCTGAACCTGGCGACGGCGCGATCAACAACAATCAACATCCAGGCGCCTAGCGTGAAGAAAATCACCAGACCCGCCATGTTGCGCGCCACGAACACCCACGGCGTGGTTGCCGGGTTCATGAAAAAGTATGGGTAGAAGCCGTCGAAGGCGCCGCGCGCGAGGCCGTAGATTGAATAGATGAGCGGCCATGAAGCAGCGAACGCAGCGTCGCGCCAAGTCAGAACTCCGCGCGCGCGCATCAGCCAGAACAATGCAAATCCCAGCGGCGCCCAGATG
>CAYRHK010000351.1:0-2391 GCA_964423825.1 uncultured Terricaulis sp.
TGCGGGCCTTGCGGTGACGGATCATGATCATGCCGACGTCGCCGATCTTCACCTTGGCGCCCTTAAGCACATAGGCCTTCACGACGTCGAGATAGCCTTCAGTCATCGCCTTGGCTTCCGACTTCTTCATGCCGAGATGATCGGCGACCGACTGCAGCAGCGCGCTGGCGGTGACGGTCTTGCCGGCGGTCGCGGTGACGCGAACCGGCTTAGCCGGGGCCGGAGCGGCCTTCTTCGCGCGCGCCGGAGCCTTCTTCGCCGTCTTCTTAGCCGGCGCCTTCTTTGCGGTTTTCGTTGCCTTGCGGGCCATCTTCATTCCCCTCTTCAAAAGTTGTTGTACGTTTACGGGTTGGACTTCCAGCTTGTACGGAAGGGCTTTTTTTCGGCCTTTTCCGCAGCAAGCCTGCAGTCGTGAATGCCAGCCAAGTCTTGACGGAGCGTGACCAAGATCGTCCGCCCCCTCCAAAAACCCACATTTTCCGCCATTTCCTGACGATTTCCGGCGATCCCTTACACGCACGCCCCTGAGTCGCAACGCGAAAACGCCGGTTTTTCGCGGCTTTCGGCAGACCGACAGCCTCAAACACCCAGAGTGTTGCCGCAAAACCAGAGCTTTTGGCGGAGAATCAGCGCTATTGCCGCAGTCGTGAGCGCCTGCGAGAAATGGCCTCGCACGCCTCGCCGCACTCTCCTATGATGGCGCCGCACCTCGGGGGATCTCGAAATTGCCGGCGTTTAATGCGGGTTTTTGGGCGTTTGTCGCCATCTCGGCCCTGTCAGCGCTAAGCTACGGGCTGCTCTTTCTGGACCGCCCTCCAAGCGCGCTACGGGTCACCGTCAAAACCGTATTCGCAGCCGCCCTCGCCGCGGCGTTGCTCAACATCGGCGTACACCCGCTACTATTCATCGCTGTGTGCGCGTCGGCGGCAGGCGACTTCTTCCTGGGTTTCGACAACAAGGTGCTGCTGCCGCTCGGCCTATTGTCATTTTTCGTCGCCCAGCTTTGCTACCTACTGATCTTCTTCTTTAGCTGGATTTTCGCGGGGGACCTTGCGCCACTGTGGCCGCGCTATCTGCTGGTGGGCGCGGTCGTCGTCACAGCCCTGGCCGCACTCATTTGGCTTGCGCCCAAGCTGAAATGGATGGCGCTGGGTGTTGTGCCATACACCATCGCCATCACCGCCATGGGCTGCGCCGCGATGTGGCAAGAGTGGCGCGCCTGGCCTGCGATGCTGGGTGCTGCGCTGTTCGTTGTCAGTGACCTTGTGCTCGCCACCGAACTCTTCCGTGTTCCCGAAGACGCTCCGGTCCGGCGCATCACCGCGCCTGTCGTGTGGTGGACATACGCCGCCGCGCAAGCGTTGATCGTCGCCGGCCTGCTCTTGAGCCGCGGTTAGCGTCTCAGAAAACCAGCCAGCGCCTCGCACACCCACCGCGCCGCCGTAAGCGCGGAGATGTTCGCAACATCGAGCGAAGGGTCGAACTCCGTCAAATCGACGCTCCGCACCTTCGGATGCGCGCAAATCAGCCGCGTCGCCGCGAAGAAGTCCTGCGGACTGACGCCTCCAGGCCGAGCGCCTGGCGCGCCCGGCATGCAACCGCGTTCGATGACATCGATGTCGAAGTCGACATGAATCACATCGCAGCGCGCCGCCAGCAGCGCCAGCGCCCGCGACGCGGTCTTCGCCAATCCCTCTTCGCGGCACGTCGTGGCGGTCACCACAGTGATGCCCGCTGACTTCGCTTTCTCATGCGCTTTCCTTGTGTTGGCGAACGGCAGCAGCCCCACTTGCGCGATGTGCCGCCCATCCATCCCGTCTTCCAACAGCGCTTGCAGCGGATTGCCATTCGTGAGTCCGCAATCTGTGTCGCGCAGATCGAAATGCGCATCGAGCGTCAGCAAACCCACGCGCTTGAGGCTCGGGTCAAGCGCCTGCACGGCCGGGCGCGTCACGGCATTGTTGCCACCGAGCATGACGACAAGCGCGAGTTTTTGCATGAGCGGCCGCACCCGCGCTACGATCGGCCCGAACGCCTCCGCCGGCTCCAATTGAACACAATCGACGTCGCCGGCATCGAACACGCGCAGCGTTGAGAGATCAGTCTCGGTCTCCAGATCGTAAACGCTCATGCGCTTCATAGCCGCACGCACGACTGCAGGCGCGAGATCGCAACGCCCCGGCGTGATCGACCCCAAACCCAGCGGCGCGCCAACCAAGGCGACGGGCGCGGAAGCATCGCCGCTCAAGAGATCGGCGGCGGAGAACCAAGAACGGCAGTCGGAGTCGGTCATCGCGTTTGCACTCGGCTCCCCCTCCCCGCGAGGGGAGGGGGATGGGCTGGGGCCGTTTGATCACGCCTTTTGCTTCGGCAACAGTTTCAGTTATTTCG